>PMBX01000160.1 GCA_003153915.1 Phycisphaerales bacterium | reverse complement strand
AGCGGGGTTAACTCGCCATACTACTTGCCGACCGTGTGGTTAGACAATCACCTGTCGGTGGATGAAGTTGAATACACCGTGACGAGCGCGCATACGAAAAGGCCCACGTGGACTGTGGTGCCTGTAATGGGATGACTCGCGGGACTGCGCGGTCGGGCTTTAACGGGCCAGCCGTTTTCGCAGGTATCCGCCCAGGCCGGCTATAGTACCGGCCAGGCTGGTCAATGTCAGCGGTTCGGGAATAGCGGAGGTGTAGGCATCGCCGAGAGTCACGTTGTCGATCACCGCGGCACTGCCGTCGTCCCGGGCGGAGACCGTAAATTCCGTGAAATACTCACCTGCTCCGGTGACAAAACCACGGAACATCAGAGCCTCTCCGGCGGGCGGGACGGCCAGTGAGTCATAGTGATACTCGCCCAGGTTGGTCGAGACGGCTAGGTCAACCGCTGAGGGTTCGGCCAGGTAGCCCAGGTCCATGCCCAGCATGTTGCGCGCCGGGCTGGTCGCCACCAGTCCGCCGATGGGACCCACGAGGTTGCTGCAAAACACGTTGCTGATAGGCCGATAGGGGTCGTAGTTGGCGCCGATGACCAGGTTATCGCCCGTGACGTAGGTCACGCCCGCCTGGGTGTGAGGGTTAGGCAGGAAGGTCAGGGCATCCGTGGAGAACTCCTGGAACCCATACGGGCTGGCGGTCAGCCCGGCGGATTCAAATGCCGCCCGATCGATATAGACCGTCATCGCCGATGCCGTAGCAGCCGTGATCGCAAATACAGCCGAGGCCATTAGGAAAATAAAACCGTTCCTGTTCATGGCATCCTCTCCTGAGTTCCTCCAACGGTCCTCGCCGCCGGAAACTGACCGGCACGCGGTGGGGCCGACGATGTGAGCCGATTATCTCATCCTACGGGGAAAGCTCGATTCTGACAAGGTGGAAAAGCCTGCCTGGTTGTTGGTGCAACGGCTGTGAGTTTTCTGTATAATTCCGTGTTCGCCAAGAGGGTCACCACATGCGATTTACAAAGATGCATGGAATCGGCAATGACTACGTGTATATCGACACCGCCGCCGAGGCGGTGCTCGACCCGGAGGCCCTTGCGCGGAAGGTCAGCGACCGCCATTTCGGCATCGGCGGCGACGGGCTGATCCTCATTGGCCGCAGCCAGGCCGGTGACGTGAGCATGCGCATCTTCAACGCCGACGGTAGCGAGGCGCAGATGTGCGGCAACGGTATCCGCTGCGTTGCCAAGTACGCCTACGATCACGGCCTGTCGCGGGCCAATCCCATGCGAGTTGAGACGGCCGCGGGCGTCAAGACCATCGACATGGTGCTCGGGGCCGACGGGAAAGTCGCCTCCGCCACCGTTGACATGGGCGAACCGGAACTTTATTCGCAAAAAATCCCCGTCAACCTGCCGCTGGAGCGCGTGGTTGACGAGCCGATTCGCACGTCGCGCGGCGATTTCAGGATGACCTGCGTGTCGATGGGCAACCCCCACGCAGTGATCTTCGTCGACGACATCGCCGCCGTGCCGCTGGAGAGCCTCGGCGCCGAGATCGAAAACCACGCACTGTTCCCCCAGCGGGTCAACGTGCATTTCGTGCAGGTTCGCAGCCGCGACGAACTGGCCATGCGCACCTGGGAGCGGGGCAGCGGCGTGACCCTGGCCTGCGGGACCGGGGCCTCCGCCGTCTGCGTGGCGGGCGTCCTGACCGGACGCAGCGGCCGGGATGTACTGATCCACCTGGGCGGCGGGGACCTGCGCCTCCGATGGCACGAAGACAACGGCCATGTGTATATGACCGGCCCGGCGACGGAGGTCTTCAGCGGGGAGTGGGAGGGGTAACGTCCGAGGGGGCCAGGCCAGGATGGCAGGCCGTGCCCGACGTTTTTCCTGGTGTTTATTTCACCATCAGTACCGAGGACCTGATGAAGTCCGACAGGCCGCGGAAGCCTTTGGCCTTGGACTGGGTTTCGAGTATGGCCTTTTCCTCTGGCGTCAGGCGAACGTTGACCTGAGCGGTGCGATGGCCCTCGCGGGCTGGTGGAGGCGGAGATTGTCCATCCTCCAGCATCACGGCAACGGCGTCCGTAAGGGCTTGGCGCGTGGCCCGTACGCACGCGGCAACGGTTTTCCCATCGCCCATCGCCTCGGGGTATTCCAACGCATGGCCGTACCATTCGCCATCCTCCGTGCGGAGGACCAGGTCATACGCAAAAGCGAACCGCTTGGCGCGGTCCAGGATTTCGGGGGCAAAGGCCGCCGCCAGTTTTTTTTGCCGGTCAACACGCCTTATCATTTTCACGCCTCCAACTTCCGGATCAATCGAACATATGCGGGTTTGACCTTGCCTTTATGCACAGGTATCGGCACCGGGCGGACACCGGTCTTCGTGAATATATGATGCGAACCGCGGATCCTCGTCAGCCGGTAGCCCCTGGCTTCCAGCATCTTTTGGACCTGCGAGAATCGTGCCTCTCCTGGCATGACTTAAGTATAGCTTATGATATACACGAATCAACTGCCAAAACCCCGGGATTCGCACGCGGAATATTGGTTCATGTCCCATTACCGGGTAAACCGAGCAGCCGGAAGGCCGGCAACGCCCGATGTTTTACTGCCTCCGCTGTGCAGACTTCCATGCCCACCCCACCGTGGCCATGACAGGATCAACCATAACCATGACGGGGGCCCGTGCAATCGCGAGCATGGCATTGGGCTTCAATGAAAGGTAGACTCATAAAGATTGCTGACGGCGGTCGTCAGCGAGAACTAATCCGGGAAATGTCGGATGAGCAAGTCCAGCCGAGGTTCTATGTGGAAACATCCTGTTGTGATGGGGGCAATCATCACAGGCGTCTTCGTGCTAGTTGCTGCGATAATCACCTCGCCCAACTGGTCATGCCCTCGGAAGGCAGACCGGGCCTTCCAGAATCATTCGGGGCAGGTCGACAAACTGGCAGTTGACAAGCCTG
>PMBX01000031.1 GCA_003153915.1 Phycisphaerales bacterium | reverse complement strand
AAATCGTTTCCGTTCGGCGAGACGCCTAAAGGCATTCTGATCTTCACCGCCGGCGGACAATTCGCGCAAATCCACGTTGCCGGCGACCTGCCGAAGCAGGACGGATTTGCCCGCGCCGGACGGACCCGTGACTACGACGATCTGGCCAGGCTCGATGCATACCTCCAAACCATCGTAGAGCACCTCCACGTGCTCGCCCGATAGTCCGAACATTGTCGCCACGTGCCCGGCAAGACTATCCACACCCACCGAGCGATTCACCTTCGCGCTGACTCTACTGCGCCACGGAGAGACTTCTCTCGCCGCCCGTTTTTCGTGTCCGTCAAATTCCGCATCCAAGGGCTATTGGTCCTCCACAGAGCCATCGCCGCGCCAGTTCCCTGATTGAGGTTCCCATTGGGCGGCGAGTCGGATCTTATTGATCGTGGCGATCTGGGCGGTCACTCGGTCCAGACGCCGCCGCAAGTTGTGAGGGGACACTCTCAATCGCCCACACAACTGGGCCTGGGTCAGGCATGAGCAAAAGTGAAGTCGGGCCAGTATGGCCTCTCCGGGGGGCAGGTATGGAATCGCGCGAACGGCATCCAGGAACCGCCGGCTGATCAGATATTGACTCAAGCGACGTATCTTGCTACGAACCGCGCGCGGCGTGAGCCCCATGATACGGGCCAAGTTACTTACGGATTGCCCGTTGACCAGAACGGCCTCGACCAAATCCCGATCTCCCGGCGCCAGTAGCTCCGCCCTGCCGGCAAGGACCGCACTGTCTTTGGGCATTCTCCTGACGCGACAAATGCTTTCTTTAAAACTTAATGGCATCGTCCACCTCCAAAGCCACTCTATGGGAGGTCACCCCTTGAGGCCCGGCAACACCCCGTTGCCTGGATTTGGCCTTCAAAGTGGCCGTTCTCCCCATCATCCCTAAATATTCAATAGCTTCTGACTCATAATAAAAGCCTATAACTGCTTTATAAATATGATGTTACAGCACCGAGCCTGACAAAATATTTGGCGTGCTGTTAAAACGAATGGTTGTATCGGCAGATAAACACCTTTGTATTTAACTAAGTAAACTTATCGTACGATATGATAACAAGATAATGTCTATTGTCAATAAAATATTCATCATATCTTATTGATTGTTAACAGAATTATCTGTTACGCTCTATTATTGAAGGCAAAGATAGCTCCGCGCCTTTATCTTTGGGGAGAAATGACATGAGTATAGGCGAACTGATCCGCAAGTACCGTGAACAGGCTGGCCTGACACAGGATCACCTTGCCGCGCGGGTGGGTATCTCCAAACCGTACCTGTCCAACATCGAGACGGGACGGATCAAAAATCCTCCCAGCGACGGGGTATTGAAGTCCATCGAGGGGGCGCTGGGCTTCCCGACGGATGAACTCCTGAGACTGGCTCACCTGGCGCGTACGCCGCTGGATGTGCGACATGAACGCGAGCTGCTTGAAACGGAACTGGCCAAGCTCCGCGGCGTGCTCAAGGAGTTCCTCTTTCGCTCCAAGAATCTGCCGGAAGGACAACCAGGCATGGGAAGCCTGGCGGCGAGTCTTCAGTGTCAAGCCGACAACAAGCCGCCCTCAGGGGGTGGGGCCATTCCGTTGATTAATAAAATCAGCGAGGATTATCCCCTACATTTCAACGATTTGGACTATCCCTCCAACGTCGCCGACGAGTACGTCCGCTGCGTGGATGTACACGACACCCAAGCCTTCGCCGTGCGCGTGGTGGGAGATTCCATGGAGCCGCGCTATCGCCATGGCGATATCGTCGTCTTTTCCCCTCATACCACCGCCCAAAGTGGTGACGACTGTTTCGTGCGTCTTGAGGGGGGCGCCACCACGTTCAAGCGATGCTACCACGACGACGATACGACGCTCCGCCTACAGCCCCTAAATAGCCGGTATCCCGCGGAAATGCTGGGCCGGGAGAAGGTCACAGGCCTTTGGCCGGCGATCATTCGCATTGAACGGCTGAGGTAGCCCGCCTCGTCGAAACCCTGGCGGGCGCAAAGCCCCAGGCCCCTCACTCGCGTTGCGAGCGAAACCCCAATGACCGGGCGGGACAGTCCTTAACTGACCTGGGCCACGGAATTCAACGTTCCGTAGGGATTCAAGGCCCAGGCGCTGTTATCGGGGTCCACGCGCCATTGCCCATCGACGATGAACTTGTATTCGTAGGTCCCCTGCGGCAGGGGAACCAGGGCGACAAACTGACCATCCTTCTGTTTCTTCATCTCCATGGGTTTCCACCCGCTAAAGTCGCCGACCAATTGGATTTTCTTGGCGTGGTTCTCGGGACGGATGGAAAAACGCACGGTGTCTTTCTTGCTGCCTTTGGCAAACATGACGGGTTCCTCATAGATGAGCCGAGTCGGCTTACATGCACGGGCCGGGCCGATCCGGCGAGCCGATGTATTTATAGCCTTACGCCCTCGCCGCGGCAAGAGGAAGAATGGACGGGGTTTTCCATGCAGCCAACCGCGTGCTATGATAAACCGTGTCCATGCCAAGCCATGAACCGCACATGCCCCAGCAACGGCCGGAGGCCGGCGACCGACCAGGCCAGGGTTTTCACTGCCGCGCCCTGTTGACGGTCCTGCTGGCTGTAGCGTCCCCACTGGCGGCTCGCTCGGCGCCGGCAACGACCAGTACCGCGACGGCGCCCGCCGTCGCCGCCGTGATGGCACAAGAGGCCAGGGCGATGGCCTCGGCTGTGATCGGCAATCTTGGCGAGGGCTACAGTTTCCAGATCGACGACCGCCGGCACCTGGTATACGTCTCCGCGCTGGACAAGCGGACTTCCCGATACGTCATGTCCGTCCTGGGCGCCTACTGCGACATGGAACGTCAGATGCTCTTCGCCGGGGGGCAACTATGGAACCCAGTCATCCTGCTGCCGACGTTGACGGACTTCCGGCGCCTCAGCCCCGATCCCAAGGTCCTGGGTTTCTACCGGTACTCCACGCACACGCTGATGAGCATCAGCCTCAGCAACGTCCTGATCCACGAATTCACCCACGCTCTCCATCACCAGGACCAGGCCGCGGCCGGTCAGCATCACGCCATCTGGCTGGCCGAGGGACTGGCCACGCTGTTTCAACAATCGCGGGTCAAGGCAGGCACGTTGGAAATACGGACGGACTCCAGCCTGAGCACCGTCCGCAAAGCCATCCAGGAAGGCAAGGCCCTCCCGCTGACGGAACTTCTGGCGATGGACCAGGCCGCCTTCATGAAGCGGGCGGAAATCTGCTACTTACAGGCGCAATCGGTCCTGTTGTTCCTGTATCGCCAGGGCAAGCTCCGCGATTTCTACCTAACCTACAAGGAGACCTTCGCCCAGGATCCCACGGGCCGGATGGCCTTGGAGAAGACCCTGGGCAGAAAATTGACGGACATCGAGGCCGCCTGGCGAAAATGGGTCGCCTCGCAGGACATCAGGCGGTCTGGCTCTTCCGCCAAGGCGCACCTGGGCATCCGAATGCAGGCCGACGAGAACGGCGTCATGGTCACGGGCCTGCTGGCGGGTTCCATGGCCCAGACCGCGGGGAAACTGAAAGTCGGAGACGTTATCACCTCCATCGCCGGTCACGACACGCCCAGCGCGGCAGAACTAACACTAGTGGTCGCCTCATTGCTGCCCGGGGAGACAATCGACATCGCCATCCTCCGCCAAGGCCGCCCCATGATAATCCAGCAGCTCCTCGGCGCCGCCCGCCCGTGAGGCAGCAGACCGGCCGTTTATCATCCCCCGTAAACGAACCGCTCCGTTATGTTAGAGCGGATTTCTTCCAATCTGGCTGCGACGCTTGTGAAGCGATACCGCTCCAGAAGTGCCTGGAGCTTGCGTTCCATGCGGGAAAGCCCCAAACGGTGGCGAAAACGGTTCAACCTCGACATCGCCAGCGGCGGCTGGTGCGGATCCAACTCCCAGGGATGCAGATAGATCATCGCCGGCCGGCCGGCTCGGGCGGCGGAGTTAAGCGCGGCCTTGACCACCGCAAGCGGCAACAGCCGCATGTATCCTCCACCGCCGACCGGGGCGTTTGCCCCCAGTATTCGCAGGGTCAGCGGCGGGATTTCCACCAGCCGCCCGCCGGCCGGACCCACGGCCCAGTGGGCGAAACGAGGCGCGTCGGGGACTCCGTAGCGGTCGTGGCGGATGGGAAATATCGAAGAGTCGTACGCAAATCCCGCCTCCGCCAGCACGTCCAAGGCCCAGGCCGTCGCGCGGGTGATCGAAAAGGTCGGTGCGCGATATCCCAGCACGGCGCTTCCAGACAGGTCCTCCAGCCGCCGCCGACTTTCGCCGGCGTCGTCGCGGAACTGCTCAGGCGTCATCCGATGAATCATCGCATGGGCCATGCCATGGGAGGCGATCTCATGTCCGGCGCGGGCGATGCGGCGGATCAGGTCCCCCTGTCGCTGCGCAATCCAACCCAGGACAAAAAACGTAGCCGTTGACCCCCGCGACGCCAAAAGCTCCAGGATTCGCTCCACCACGGCGGGGCTACGCTGGGCAAACGAATCCCATTGCCCCGCCCCCACCGCGCCGGCGGCTGCTTCTACCTGGAAATACTCCTCCAGGTCGAAACTCAGCAGGCGTACCGGCCCGGCGGACTGCCGCGATGCGTTGTCCGGCGGCTGCGTCACTTGCCGGTGGACTCCAGGCCATTCAGCGCCTGCTGGGCGAGCTGTGCGGTTTCTTTCGTGCCAGGCGGAAGCTCCCCGCTATCGGCGGTGAGTTTCTTGCCCAACTCCACTGCCGCCTGGAAATGCCACCGCGCCATATCGTTGCGTTTGGCGGCTGACTCGGCCAAGCCAAGGTGGTAGTGAACTTCCAGGACATCGGGAAGCCCCTTGACCGCCTGGTAAAGTTGCCGCTCCGCCTCCTCGGTTCTGCCCTGCAAATAGGCCACATAGCCCAGTGTGTCGCGGAAGCTGGCAACTTGTGGCTGGGCCTTGACGGCGGATTCGATCATCGTGGCCGCCTCGGCGAGACGAGCGGCGTCCTTGGGCCACAACCTGGTGATGATGTAGGCGGCGTTGTTGGCGGCGGAGGGTTCGCCAGAAACTTGATAAACCTTGCGATACAGGTCCAGGGCTTCTTCCAGATGCCCGGCGTTTTCGGTGGCGCCGGCCTGGAAGAGCAGGAAGGCGGGATTGTCCTTCTGGGAGGCGGCCAATTGTCCATACAGCCCGGCCGCCTGGTCATATTCCTTGCGACGGGTCATCTCCGAGGCCGCAATAGTCCTGGCTAGCAGGCATTCCTTGGGCTGTAGCAATTCCAGGACAGCATGGAGCGTTGCGACGTCCGGTTCGGTCCTCTGGACGATGAGCATTGCCGCCCACTGGCAGGTGGGATCGCTCTTGAGAATCTCCATCGCCACGGTGCGGCACTGAAACGGAAGTTGCAGATCGCTGGCGGAAGTGGCCAGCATGATCCTGGCTGCCTGCGAACGTATGTCTATTGTCCCATCGTCGCGATGGACGATGGCCTCCGCCACGGATCGGCTGACCGGTTCTAGGGTAGACAACCGGGCCAGTCTCTCGACGGCTTGGGACTTCTGGCCCGATACCAGGGCGGCCAGCAGCCCATAGGAAGGAGGAATGGCTTGCGGAGGTTTACTTCGGGCAAGGTCCGCCTCGATCTGGTCGATACGTGCGCACCATTGCTCGGTGAGCGGGTGTTTACCGGCTCCCCCGGCCAGCGCCGCGCCCAACACCGCGTCGGCGAATTCCGCCTTGTCCGGTTCTCCCAGCAACGCCATCGCCGAAGGCAAGTCATCATCGGCCCCCAGCAGCGCCGCCAATTGGCGCCACCGGCTCGTTCGGGTCTGTTGGGCCTGGAGGCGGCAAAGTTGGGCGGCTTCCTTGCGTTGTCCAGCCTGCAACATCGCCTCTATGGCCAGGTAATGTGTTTCCTGTGCCAAAGCCCTTCCCCCCGCCAAGGCGGCGGCGAAGGATTGATACGCCTGGACCGCCTCTCCGGGCCGTTGGGCGCCCATCAGCACGGCCATCTCCATCGCCAGGAGCCTTTCGGCGTCGCTCTTGACCTTGCGGGCCTGGCGAAGGATCTCCAGCTTGGCCTCGGTCGTCTCGGCGAGACGAGCCATGAGCTCCTGCGCGGGTAGGTAGGCCTGGGCATACTGGGGTATCTTGGCCAAGGCGGCTTTGGCGGCATCCTTGCGACCTAATCTGGCAAGCGCCTCGCCGAGGGCAAGCTGGATTTGGGGATTCTGGGACTGGCTTGTCTGGTCAAGGCGTTGGAAACACTCCGCAGCCGGTTGCTGAAGACCCCAACCGGCCAGCAGGTTGCCCCGCTCCCATAGCGCCGCCTCCTGTGCCAGTTTGCTGACGGTGGCAAGTTGCTCCAGCGTCGCCATCGCCTCGATGGGCAGGCATTGGGCGTCATAGGCCCTCGCCAGGCGTGTGTAGATGGAGAAGTTGCCCGGTTGCAGGGCGATGGCCTGGCGGTAGGCCTCCACGGCCTGGGGCGCCTTGCCCGCCCCCTCCAGTACGACGGCCTTGGCCAGGAAGGACCGGGCATCATCGGGGCGCAATTTTACGATGTCGTCACAAGTGGCCAGGGCTTCATCGAAGGCCCTTGCTCTTGCCTGTAGTGTCACCAGGGACACGAGCCATTGCGTATCGCGTGCCTGGACGGCTAACGAACGCATTTGTGACAAGACGGGTTTAGCCTCGCCGGCCCGCCCCAGCGTCAACAGCAACTCCGCCTTGCCCAGAAGCGCCTGCCTGCGCCAGGCCTCTTGAGCGGCAAGGGAGTCCAATTCCTCCAGGGCCTTGGCGGTTTGTCCGGCCCGGGCCGTCGCGGAGGCACGGTAAAGCCTGGCCAGCGACCGATCGTAATCGCGTGCCGCGGGATTGTCGACCACGCGGCTGAAGGCTTCTCCCGCGCGTGCGTTAAGCCCCAGACGGGAGAACATCCACCCTGCCGTCATGTCCACCATGGGACGTTGTGCGCCTGGGACCTTGGAGAGGGTCTCGACGACCACGTCAGGTGGATTTCGGTGAGCCAAGGCCGTCGCCAGGGCCTGGTACCCGGCCAACTGGTCGGGCGCGGCCTTGAGAATCTCGCTCAACTGTTCGATAGCCTTGTCATCCTGCCCCAAGGCCGCATATGCCTGGGCAAGGACCGCTCGGGCGTCGTGATTGTCCGGGGTCTTGTCGGGTTTCAGTTCATTGAGGCATATTTCGACGGCCTTGGCGGGCTGCCCGCCGCGCAGATAGTCCAGCGCCATGACCACGGCACCGCCACCGGAGGCCCCCACGGCGGATTCCTCGTCGAGCGGTTCTCCGCGGGCCAGCTTAACTCTGGCGAACAGGAGCCTGGTGATGGGATTGGCCCGGTCGGATTGTTCCAAGACGGTCTGGCAGGCGTCCAGATCGCCTATCTCGAAGAGCCGCTGCGCCAGGGCCAGTCTCAGTTCCTGGTTTTGTTCATCCAATTGCACGGCGGCGCGATACTGCTCCAGCGCCTGCATTTGCCTGCCCGCGGTCCAGTAGATCTGGGCGAGAATGAAATGCGCCTGGGGTTGCTGCCAGTCCCTGGCCAGTTCCTCGGCGAGCAGTTTTTCGGCTTCGGCGGACCTGGCCGCCAGGGCCATGGCCCGCGCGACGGCAAGACGCCTTTCGGGGCTGTCCGGTTTGCACTCAGCGGCCTGGCGGGCGGTCTCCGCCGCGGCGGCCTTATCGCCGATCAAACCGTACCCGTCGCAGGCGGCCATCAGCATGACCGGATCGTCGGAGTGTTCCTTGACGGCTTTGGCAAGGGTTTCCCTGGCAAGATAATCCTGGTTGGTGCGCAAGGCGGCCTCTGCGAACAACCGGACGGCCTGCGGGTCTGCGGGAAACTGGCGATAATAATCCTGGGCGTCCTGGAAGGCTGGTTTGTAGATTCCTTCCTTTAGCATCGAACCGGCAAGATATCTCCAGGCGGCCGCGACGTAACCCTGCTCGGTGGCGTTGCGTGGGGATATCTTGGTAATGGCCCGCATGACGTCGCGGACCATGTCGGTCTTTCCGGACCGTTCGGCGGCCTGGGCGTAGAGCAGTTGCGCGCCGACGAAGTTACTGAAGTCGGTCTTCAACGTGAACAATTCCCTCTCGGCAAGTTCCCATCGTCCCTGTTCCATCAGGAGCCTGGCGTGCACGAAACGTGCCTCGGCCTGGCGGGGATTGCTCCCCAACACCTCGCCGATGAGCCGCTCGGCGGTGGCAAAATCCTTGGCCTCCATCGCCAATTCGGCACGGCCGAGCTTCAATTGGCTGGCTTCATCGGGTTTAAGGTCCGTCCTGGCCAGCACGCCATCGAGGGTTACACATGCCTGCTGGAGCTTCTTGCGGTGCTCCGCCAGGTCGGCGGACCTTCGAGAGACCAGTAATTCTTGCTTCAGCAACATCATGGTCGCCAGCGGGGGCGGGTTCTTCAGGCCCAAGATCGCGTCCCTCGCCTCGGACAGTGAATCCTGGTCGCCGGACTCCACGCACAGCGTCACGAGTGTTTGCGTGGCGTCCTGGCGGGACGGATCGGTCTTGACGACGCCCAACAAGGTCTGGAGGGCCTGGGCGTTGCAGTTTTGGCTTTCGGCAAGTGACGCTGCGCTTTCCTTTTCCCTGGCCGCTCGAGCCTCCCCGCCGCCGGCGGCCTGGGCGATCTGGGCCTCGCGGGCCAGTAGGACGCTCCTATTACGATATGCCACGCCCAGTTCCGCCTGGTTGATCCCGATGGTCTCGCGGGCGTCGATTGCTCGCTTATCCTCTACGACGGGTTTGGAGGACGGTGAAAGTGATTCCAGAATTCCGATGGCTTTACGGATTCCCTCGATGGACCGGTCGATGGTTTCCAGGGACGCATCCGCCGCCGCCAAGGCCCGCCGGGCCGGCATGGAGTAGGTGTTGGCCAGCATGATGGTAACGGAGGTTTTGTCGGGGCGGAAGTGGTCGGCCTCGGCAAGCATTTTCTGGAGGTCCCCTCGGGCCTCGTCGTAGCGCCCCTGGTAGGCGTAGGCCTCGGCGCGGGCATAGTAGCCTTGCCAATCGTCGGGGTATTTGTCCACGTAGCTTGCCGCCAACGCCACCGCGTTGCCATAATTCCTGGCCTGGATTTCCACAGCTATCCTGGCCCGCATGCGCGGCCGGTCGTTGCGGCGGATGTACCAGGCGATGCCGCCGACAACCACGATCAGCACGGCCAGGATGGTCAGGATCAGGATAACGCGTCGTTTCATGGGATGGCTCCTCTGTTACGGCTATGGAAGGCTGTGGTCCAGGTGGGGAATCGCTTCCCGCATAAATCCCTCCACCTGTTTGGGGGTGTCCTGCATCTGGGATAACCTGCCAGAGACGCGAATCAGCGCCCCGGCTGCGTTGCGATGCAGCAGCCCATTGGCAAAGATCACCATTTGCTGCCGCCAGAAACTATTGGTATAGGTCTGCCCGCACTTGTAAGTGTAAAGGAAATAGTGCCTCTCCCCGCCCTCCTGGACAATGATCTCGCGGCAAGGAACGTTTCCCCTGCCGGCCACGGCCGAGAGCATCACGTCCCGGATGGAGATGATGTCCTGTCCTGAACCTTCCAGGCACAGTTCGGGCGGATGCGTGCCCTTGCGGTTGTCCTGAGAGAAGATCACGCAGAATTCTATCGGTCCGGCCCCCGCGGCGGCATACTGGCAGGCCAGATAGTCGCGGGTTTCCAGGATCGTCAGCGTCTGCTCGTCCAGTTCCATGTCGTATCCGTGCCATGCCTGCCCGAGAAGGGTTATCTCCTTGGGCATGGCGGAGGCGGCGAGTTTCTGGTTCCATACGGGCGGAACGGAACGATTCAGCCACCAGGCCCCTCCGGCAGAGAGGATCACCAGTATCACGGCGACGCGGGCCGCCGGCGACGCCGTCGCGGCCAACATCCGCGACCATTGCCCCTCGTCCTGGTCCCTCCGCCGCACATCCCCAAACAACGGCTCGATCGACACCGGGCGACCGAACCTCCCGCGCAGCCACAAAATCCCGCGCTCCAACACGAACATCAGCAGGAACGCCAGGACGAAGATCAGTATGCCTGATAAATCGTGGTACCACCCCACCGCGGTGGCCGTGTCCCACGTGTCGGCCACCAGGACCAGGCTGACGATCCGAATGGAGTTGCTCACCACCGCCACCGGGATGGTCAGGGCAAAAAGCACTATCCGCCAAAGGCCACGCAGGCGGCATACGTAGGCGTACAGCGCCCCGAAGGCCAACAGGCTTATCAGCGTCCTCAAACCGTTGCAGACGTTGGCGATGACCAGCGACTTGTCCCCCGCCAGGAAAACCTGGTTGCCCGATCGCGCGGCCACCACGCCCAGCAAATCGACGATGCGGACGGCCCAGTCCGCCGCCATCATCTTCAGGCGGAAATTCAGCCCGGCGATGGTGACCTCCGGCAGCGGGACCATGAAGATCACCAAAGCGATGGGAAACCACAACCTCCGCAGCGCCGTGGCGCCCCACAATATCAGCACCAGCCCGCACAACACGCCTATGAAGGCGAAACCGCTTACGAAGTTCACCCTCGCCAGACAGGCCATCAGATGCAACAACAGGCTGCCGGCCAGCACGAAAAAGCCCGCCACCGGTCGGGAACGAACCGGAATCCGCGTGTGCCGGACCAGCAACACGACGATCAACAGGCTCACCAGCGGGATCAGGGGACTGTGTGTGTAGTAGCTCTCACCGTGGACCAGGCGGCCGTAGAGGCTAAGATTGAGGTGATGCCAAGCCGGAAACCACCGCTTCCACATCTCCGCGAAGTTCTGGGCGAACGCCGCGATCAAACCCGCCAACAGCGCCACCCAGGTCAACGCCACCGCCAGCCGACTTGTCCGCCTGACTTCGTTCATTGGGGGAATCCGCCCCGTGTCTTGGACAGAGACATCATACCGGTTGTCTTCCATGAGGCAAACTCTCGCGGGCCTGGTTTCCAGCGGCTTCCTAAATATCGGCCTCTTTCCGTGTTACGATAAAGTAGATCGAAAAGCTCAATGCAATTGGCCCCATTTCCGCCATAGCCCGAAAGGTTCAAGACCGCCCGGCCAACCCAAGCCCGCGGTAAAATACCTTGACTGGCTCGCGCAAGAAAAACGCCGAAATATCCCCCAGAACGTGTAGGCGTTGCTTACGGCGACAAACAAAACAATGCCACTGCCGGCCGCCTCATTCAGGAGGCCGGCAGTGGCCCTCTACCAGACAAAACCGGATGGCCGGACCGGGCGACCGGGCGCGCCTCGCTTCCAGCCAACAACCAGCTCTATTCGCCGGCACCGTTCTTGGTGGCGGTCTCCCGTGGAAGTTGCTTTAGCTGATCCTTGGTCAGGACATTCTGGCGAATATCGTTGATGGCCTGACGGTGGATCTTCTGCTTGGCCTCTGGACTGTCGGCCTGCTGGGCCTCCAATCGAGCCTTGGCCATGATCTCGTCGACTTTCTTTTGCTGATCGGCGGTCAGGTTGAGCGTTTTGAGCCTGGCCAGGAATGCCTCGCCCCACTGCTTCGTTCCGCTGCCGGATTCTTCCTTCTTAATCGACTTCAACTGCTGCCGCTGCTGGTCTGTCAGGACATCCTTGACGATCTTGGTCCAGGCGGCCTTGACGATGGCATCCACCTGCCCCTGGCCTTTCTCGGACGCTCGGATTTCCTGCCTGGCCTTGTCGAGGATTTCCTTCACCGCCGCCTGCTGCGCATCGGTGAGTTTCAGCGGGCGAAGGTCATTGTGAATCCGCTCGAACGGACGGCCCATCTCCCCGCCACCCAGCGCGGCCTTGACCTTGGCCATCTGCTCTTCATTGAGGACTTTACCGAGCTGTTTGAGAACATCTTCTCTCAGCTTCAAGTGCGAGGCGACCAGTTCCCGCTGCTGCGCGGTCAGGGTCTTTTCCTTCTCCTTGTCGCCGGCCGTCTTGGCGGCCTGTATCTGCTGGTTCAATTCCTCCAGCTTCTTCTCGTTCTCTTTACGCCAGTTGGCCTGGTCCTGATGGTACGTGTCGAGAATCTTGCGCACCTGGGCTTCCTTTTCCCGGGGCAACGCAA
>PMBX01000052.1 GCA_003153915.1 Phycisphaerales bacterium | reverse complement strand
ACACAACAACATGCATCGGTAACCGCCCAGTTGTCACAGTCGCGTACCCAGCGCTCCATCTGGCTTCGCTCCACCGCCTTCGGATCATCAACCAGCGTCGCAATGATCCGGGCCTCGTGGATCCCGCTTGTCCACAGTTCGAGCGCGAGCGCGTGATCACGCCGATGGGACCGCGCGATCGCCCGCAGCACGGGTGCCCGGATGCCCAGCAACTGCACGTCGGGTCTGATTCCGTAGCGGCGCTGGCCTTCCGCGTCCTGCGGACTGGCCAGCGTTCGCAGATGCGCGACCAACTCCTCCGCCGTCGTCATGGCCGCGCCCGCCGCTCCCGGACGGCTTCCGCCAGCGTGTCCAGCAACGGAATCGTATTCTCGAACGCCAGGCAGGCATCGGTAACGCTCTGTCCGTAAACCAGCGGACGGCTGCGGTAATCCTGCGCGCCGCCCAGCAGATTGCTTTCGATCATCACTCCGCAGATCGCGCGTTCGCCCGCCGCCAACTGGGCGGCAATGTTGGCGGCCACCGCCGGCTGGGCCTCGGCGTTCCTGCCGCTATTGGCATGGCTGCAATCGACCACCAGGAAAGGGGGCAGCTCAGCGGCGCGCAGCAATTCCGCCGCGGCTCGCACGGAGTCCGCGTCGAAATTCGGCCCGCGCGTGCCGCCGCGCAGGACCAGGTGGCCGCAATCGTTGCCCGAAGTTCCGAGCACCGCCGGGGCGCCGTCCTTGGTGAGGGACGGAAACCAGTGGGGGTGACGGGCCGAACGAATCGCGTCGATCGCGACCTGGACGTTGCCATCGGTGCGGTTCTTGAAGCCGACCGGCATTGACAGACCCGAAGCCAGCTCGCGGTGCACCTGGCTCTCGACTGTGCGCGCACCGATCCCGCCCCAGACAACGAGCTCCGCGTAGTATTGCCCCAGTGTGGTGTCGAGGAACTCGGTCGCCACCGGCAGGCGTTGCGCGACCAGGTCGATCATCAGCTTCCGGGCCAGACGCAGGCCCTTGTTGATCTGGAAACTGCCGTCCAGGCCGGGGTCGTTGATCAGCCCCTTCCAACCAATGACGGTGCGGGGCTTCTCGAAATAGACTCGCATAACCACGAACAACTCCGCCGCATGGCGCACGGCCAGCTCGCCCAGCCGTCTGCCATATTCGCGGGCCGCCTCTGGGTCGTGAATGGAACACGGGCCAACGATGGCGAGCAGCCGGTCGTCGCGTCCTCGCAGAATGTCCTCCACCACCCGGCGGCTCTGGGCCACGAAATCCGCCCCGGCATCATCCAAGGGCAGCTCTTCGGCGAGGACCGCAGGGGAGAGCAGGGGACGGACAGCACGGATGCGCAGGTCGGCAGTGGGCAGATGGGACATGGAAGGTGCGGGAGTGGCAGGCTCTGAATCCGCCGATGGTTGATGGCGGGCGCGGGCGATGATCAGTTCAAATCGTCGCGGCACGCGACGCTTTTGTGGGAGCAGTCCAAGGACTCTGCCGGGCTGTGCATCTGGAGGCCGCTGCGCCAGCCGTCGCGGGGAGCTTCGGGCAGACAGGCTGTCAGCGCCGCTGAGGTCCCCGGCGGCGCCAGCGCGCCGCCCGCCAGATGCTGACGCCGCTCGGGCGACTATCGGGATCCGTCGGCCGTGGTCCTCTTGGCTGCGGCATCCGCCGTATCACACTGCCAATACCTGGCGAGCCCGTTCAACGACCTGCGTGTCGGCCAGGGCCCCTGGCAACAGGATTTCCGCCAAACCGAGGCGTCGGGCCCGGGCCTGGAGCCCGAGTCCAAGCAGCGCGGCCCGTTCGGACTGGGCCGCGGCGCCGCCAATCCGGCCTGCCAGGTCATCCGGCACCGCGGCCTGTGCCAGTGGCAGGACTTGTTTCTCGACCAAGAAGAGCGTGAGGCTTGTGCCGAGCGCCTCGACATAATCCCGCAACGCTGCCGGCAGCGTGTAGCCCAGCCCCTGCCCGGCGGGATAGGCTTTGAACTCCATGAACGTGCATAACTGCACATGGAACTCCGCCAATGCCTGGTCGGCAGTGGCCGGAGTCCAGCGAATCGTNNTTCCGTTCGCGGAACTTCTTCACCTCCCAGAGGCGTAGCATGAGCTGGTAGTCGGCGTTCTTCTGCTGCAGGGCGCCAGTAAACACATAATCGACTCCGCCCCCGGTGGATTCAACCAGCTGGCGGATATGCTCCGGGGTCCACTCGGCATAGAACAACCCATAATGTTCCCCGTTCAGGGTGGCAACCGCCGCGGACGCGTTGTAGTTGGCGCTGAAGAAGAGCGTCTCCGCCAGCCAGAGAGGGAGGCCGCGGGAGAGCCGGCCCAGTTCGTCCTCCGGCTGTCTCATGACCTCGGCCACGTCCTTCACTCCGAGCACCGCGAGCTGCCCAAATGCGATGCGGCGCATTCTGCCTTCCTTCCGGGGCAACAAACCCGCCACGCTTTCGAGGCCGTAATACCAGAGGGGCTTGCTGATGTTGACGAGCGCAATCTTCAGGACGGCGCCGCTCTCAGGCGTCCCGCCAGTCGCCGCCTCATCGGGCGCCGGCGATGGGGCCCCCGCCTCTTCGTTGCCGAGCAAGAGCATGTCGGCAATCACATTGGAGAAGCCGAGAAGCCGCTGCTCCAAATCCGGCCGGTTGAGCTCGAAGAGCAGGTCGAGCACATGTTGGGCGGCCTCGGGATCGCGCAGTGCCAGGTACGCCTGGAGCAGATTGATGCCCGTCGCCGGTCCATGCCGCCGCGCGTCATAGCGCGGCGCGACCAGTTCGATGATCTGCCGGGTGTTGCCGGTCATACCGAGGTCACCGGAAATGGTGACGAGGATGTCCGCCCGGTCTCCCGCGGTGGCCAGCACTTCTTCGTAGATCGCCATGGCCCCGGCCCGGTTTTTTAATTCCAGGGCTTCGCGCGCTTGTTTGAGGCGCGCCAGCACGCCGCCGGCGACCGGAGCGGGCAGCGGGGCCACCGAGGCAGCCTCAGGGTCGCAGGCCGCCGATGAATCCGGTGATGCGGGCTCCGGCGGCGGAAGGCTCGCGGCCAGCGGCGGTTCAACCGCAGGCTGCGTCTCTGGCGGTGGCAGATTGGGTGGGGCCGGACGAGGCGAGGTCTTCGGGAGGAATCGATCGAGTAAACCCATGGCGCAACGAGAAAACGCACCCGGGGCCCGCACGCGAAACTAAATTGGAGCCGGGGAATCCGGCGGGTTTCGCCGGCCGGTCAAGAAATTCGGTGGGTGCGTGGCGTAGCCGGAGGAACTCGATCGATCGTTACCACAATCTCCCGCGGCAAGGTCGACGACTTCCTAACGGTGTTCGATGAGTTCGTCGTTGGGGAACCGCACTTTCTTCAAATCCGCATATTTGTCGTCCGCGGCGCGGTACCCCAGGGCGCAGACGTTCGTGGTGCCGAAGCCGTTGGCGGTCAGTCCGAGAATATCATCGTATCTGGCGACATCGAGGCCTTCCATCGGGCAGGCGTCCACGCCCAGCAACGCCGCGGAAGTCAACAAGTTCCCCAGGGCCAGGTAGGTCTGTCGCGCGGTCCATTCCTGGATCCAGGCGCTTCGCGGGCCCTTCACGAGGTCGCCCACCATCATGTCGTAATATCCTTGCAGCGAGCTGCGCGCAGTACTCCGGGTCGCGGCAA
>PMBX01000007.1 GCA_003153915.1 Phycisphaerales bacterium | reverse complement strand
AGCAGTTGGGAAAATGCACGATACCGGACAAGTTGGCGACCTTGTCCGTTCCACAGCAGGAACTGTATCGACGGTCCAAGGACTACACTATCAAGGTGGAGCGGTTCTCGGATTCGTTCTTGTTCAGTTCGCGGATTTCCAACACCTTCGGTGATAAAACCATCTCACCTATGTACGATGTGCTGGCTGCGTGTTGTGCTGCTATGTTGTCATCGTTGGCGGAGAAGAAGATTCCTGTTCGCGGGGCAGTAACGGTTGGGGCTGGTGCTGTCTTGGAGGATGGAAGCTTCTATGGCCCAGCCTTGGCCGAGGCGCATCATTTAGAAAGTGAAGTTGCCGGTTATCCACGTGTGGTGATCTCCGACACGGCACGGCTGTTCTTGGATGGAAGTTCGTCGTACAGTAAAGATCCCGAAATGGACAAGATAATGAAGTTATTGGCTGGTTTGTGCCGCACGCTCATCTGTCAGGACATGGATGGTTGCTGGATCGTTGACTTTCTTGGCCAAGGGATGAGGAAGATAATTCCCCCGGACCCACTTAGGGTCGAGGTGCTCAAAAATGCCTACGACTTTGTGCGGTCAGAGGCCGAAAGGTTCCGGCAGGCCAGAGACATCAAGCTTGCGCTGCGGTATCACTTGTTACGGGAGTATATCGAGTCGAGACTAGCCCTCTGGTCCTAACGAATGGCTTTCGCTATTCCGGGGACACCGTACTCTTTTCTGGAACGTTGTCATGGGCGTAGCCGTTGGCTTCCGATGCCGCCCGTATCCGTTGCTGTTCGTCCCTCAGGGACGGAAGATTTGTAGCCCGCCCGTGTGAGCGGCGGGTATTTTTGTTATCGTAAACCGCTGCGGCATCGCCGGAATCTCCAGGAAAACGAAGGGACGATTTCGATGGAAAAGCTAATCTTGTTGGCTTGTCCTCTGGCCGTTGCCTTGAGCCTTTGCCAGGCAGCCATGGCGGCTGAGCCGATGTATGTGTTCACACTCTCGGCCGAGAGCTCCGTCGGGGCTTATGACGAGGCGGTGGCAGCCACGACCATGCAGGGCATCATCAACCGCGGAGGACCGCGGCTTTATCTTCTGTCTGGTCGCGACGAGCGTCCGCGGTATTGGCTGGACATCCTTTCACGGGACGGCCGGTGGATGCAGGGCCGGCCGCGAAAGCCCTTGGCCGCCTTGGGCGACATCCGCGCCCTGGCTGGTTCGGCCTTGAAGGGGGCCATCATCTGGGACCCGAACGTCCCGGCGACGCTCAACGTGGCTACGACGTTGGCCGGTGTCGAGGATGCCGTCGTGCTCAGCCCCGAGTTGGCCCAACAGGCGGCGGTATGGCGACTGCCCGTCCTGGTAGACCTGCGCGGCAAGTTTACCGGAGAAGAAACCGGCAGCGCCAAGAACGACGCCTACCGTTGGGCCATCCGGGAGTTTATTGAGAAAGGCCGGTGCAACAGCCATTGGCTGTTTCTTTACGAAGATGCCGCCAACGCGCGTCGCAACAACAATGTGGGGTATGCGGTGACGCGGGATTGGGCTGTCCGAAACCGCGGGTTCGTCTTCGATCTGTCCCCTTGGGGCGATGAAGCTCCCGGCGACGACCCCAACCAGTCCCTTGGCACGGACCTTGCCACATACAAGCTGATACTTAACGCCACGATGAAGCAAGCCGCCGGGAAACAAATGACGGAATTAGCGGGATTCTTCGTCTGGCAGAAATACAGCAATACCCCCCCCAACACCAGCAAGCACGATCCCGGCGCCACCGAATGGGAGACGGTTTACCTGATCTCGCCATACAACTGCTATCAAAACACCGCAACCGATAATTGCTACAACCAGTCTTTCCATTGCCAGGCGCTGCTGAAACCGCTCAAGCAACCCCGGCCGGCTGCCCCCAATAATATTGAGGCCAAGACATATCTGTGCATCCTGATGGCCGACTACGACTCGGCTATGCCCTTGTACCAGTGGATGCCGAAATCGTGGGACGATCCGGCGCGCGGCACGTTACCCCTGTGCTGGGGCGTCAATCCCAATCTGCTCGAAACGTACCCGGACATCATCGCTTACCTGTACGAGACGGCCAGGTCCGGTGATGTGTTCGCGGCAGATGCATCGGCAGCCGGCTATATGAACCCCAATCGTGTTTTGCCCGAAAGCCTGCCTCTGTTCATCCGTCACAACAAGCGATTCTTTGAACAGGCCGACATGACTGTTGCCCCCATGGTGCTGGACTGGGCTGAACCCACCGCTGCCGTTAAGAACGCATTTGTTCAGTTTGCCCCGGATGGTTTTGCCACCATTATCTACAATTTCCACAAGACCGGTGGCGACCCAGTGCGGCAAGAAATGGTGGTTGACCACGTATGGAAAGGCATGGTGGTTACCAATCTGGATAATGGTATATGCAACAGCAGTACGCCCGAGGAGTTGGCGGCTTCGATGAAGGGGATTATTGCAGCCCGCGTTGCGAAGGACCGGCCCGCCTTCCTGTTTTTTCGGATCGTATGGGTGCCGCCTGGTAATGTCGCCAAGGCCATTGAGATTCTCAAGACAGACCATCCGGAATGGAACGTGGAGGTCGTCAATCCCTACGCATACTTCAACTTGCTGAAACGCCATATCGAGGCCCGGCGATAACAGCCCGTTGAAGGATTCATCTTGGGATGTGGCATGCCCGCCACCAGGCGTGAAACAGCTAGAAAAACCATGTTTTCCGTAAGGGTCCCCAGCCAAGGGCGGACCGGGGCCGTGCCGTGCCGCTTCATCGCCAGGGGAGGCGAGAACAAACGGTAGTCCCTGGCGGGAAAAGTTTTTAGAAACTTTCTTGCTTTCTTTGTCATAGGGCGGTTATGATGGCCGATGTTACGTTAGGGCCTACGGCGAGTTGGGAAAGTGTTTTCCCGGGTCGTGGGCACAGTCCGGTCTGGCAACCGGGCTTGTTTGCAGGGTGCCTGAGGCGCCGCATAGATTGAGTATCTCGCAGCCATTCGCTGTCTTGGCTCATCACACATCGGGCCTGATAAACCCCCTTATGCAAATCCGCAATGCCCAGTTTCTCAAAGGAGCCATCGTATGGCTAATGGCAAGGTAAAGTGGTTCAACCAGTCCAAGGGTTTCGGTTTCGTCACCGCCGATGACGGGACCGATGCGTTCGTCCACCACAGCGACATTCAAGGCGAAGGCTTCAAGTCGCTGGCGGAAGGACAGGCGGTGTCGTTTGAAGTGACCCGCGGCCCCAAGGGGCCCAAGGCCGTCAACGTCAAACCGCTGTAAGAGTCGGACAATTGTTGACACGGAAACGCCGCTTCGGCGGCGTTTCTTTTTTTTACGGCGGGGTGTCATAAGGAGAGAGCAAACCCTTGCCAGTGCGCTCCGGCCGTTGTCGGCGGCGGGGGGATGACGGTGGGGGCTGTACATGGATGGTCTGGAAGATATAATCCCGCTCCATGTCCGCTCCTGGGCAGCCTTTGTTCGAGCGCCTCAAGACATTGATCGTTGGCGGCGCGAGGGACCTTCAAGACAGGTCGGTTTACCATCGGCTCACGCTGGCGGCATTTCTGGCATGGGTGGGGCTGGGTTCCGACGGTTTAAGTTCCTCCTGTTACGGCCCGCCGGAGGCGTTCATTTCGCTTCTGGGCCATCCCCACCTGGGCCTGTTCGTGGCTCTGGCGACGGCGGTGACCGTCCTGGTTATAGCGGCCAGCTACTCGCAGATTATCGAGTTGTTTCCTGCCGGCGGCGGTGGATACTTGGTGGCCAGCAAGCTGCTCTCCTCCCGCGCCGGTGCGGTTTCCGGCTGCGCCCTTCTGGTGGACTATGTTCTGACCATCGCTATCTCCATCGTCAGCGGCACCGAGGCGTTGTTCAGCTTTCTGCCGGTCCATTGGCAGAGTTGGCGGCTGGTTTTCGCCGTCGCGGCGGTCCTGTTGCTGACCTTGTTGAACATGCGCGGGGTCAAGGAATCGGTTCTGCCGCTGGTCCCGATCTTCTTGATCTTCGTCCTGACACATTGGTTCATCATCCTTTATGCAATTACGACCCATTTACCGGAGTTGGGTAGTATGGCGGGGCGGACGGCCGAGGAGGTCGCCAGAACACGTTCGCAACTGGGTACCTGGGGCATGCTGGTTCTTATCATGCATTCCTACAGCATGGGGGCGGGGACGTACACGGGCATCGAGGCCGTCAGCAACGGTATTCCCATCCTGCGGGAACCCAGGGTGCAGACGGCCCACAAGACGATGAAATACATGGCCGTCTCCCTGGCTGTGACGGCGGGGGGACTCATGTTGACCTACATCCTTTACGGGGCC
>PMBX01000097.1:4536-5985 GCA_003153915.1 Phycisphaerales bacterium | reverse complement strand
CTTTTTGGGTTGAAATCGCCTCCGCGGTTTCTATCATTGGCAAACTCCGAACCTCTGTAACCCCGAACCAAGGAGTCAGCGGATTATGCCCCAAGAAACTGCGGATATCGGACTTATCGGCTTGGCGGTCATGGGCCAGAACCTGGTGCTCAACATGGCCGATCACGGCTTCACGGTGGCCGTGTTTAACCGGACCGTCTCCAAGGTTGACGACTTCGTCAACGGAGAGGCCAAGGGCAAGACGATTATCGGCGCCCACTCCATCCAGGAACTGGTTGCCTCGCTGAAAAAGCCACGGCGCGTCATGCTGCTGGTCAAGGCCGGTTCTGCCGTCGATGACTTCATCGAACTGCTCCTGCCCCACCTGGCCGACGGAGACATCATCATCGACGGGGGCAACAGTAACTTCCAGGATTCGATTCGTCGCACCAAATATGTCGAGAGCAAGGGCAAGCTCTTCATCGGCACGGGTGTTTCCGGCGGGGAGGAAGGCGCCCGCCACGGACCAAGCATCATGCCCGGGGGATCCCCGGCGGCCTGGCCCGCGGTCAAGCCCATTTTCCAAGCCGTCGCCGCCAAGGTCGAGGACGGTTCGCCCTGCTGCGACTGGGTCGGCGAAAACGGCGCGGGACACTTCGTAAAGATGGTCCACAACGGAATCGAGTACGGCGACATGCAGCTTATATGCGAGGCATACTCGCTGATGTGCGCGGCGGGAATGACGGCAGCCGAGATGCACCAGGTCTTCGCCGACTGGAACGCAGGAGAGTTGGACAGCTACCTTATCCAGATCACCCGCGACATCCTGGCCAAGACCGACGAGGAAACGGGCAAGCCACTGGTGGACGTGATCCTCGACACCGCCGGGCAGAAAGGCACCGGAAAGTGGACGGTCATCACGGCAGCGGACTTGGGCCAGCCGCTGACGCTGATCGCCGAGGCGGTCTTCGCCCGCTGCCTGTCCGCCGTCAAGGAGGAGCGCGTGGCGGCCTCCAAGTTGCTCAAAGGCCCCAAACCCGTCCAACGTGGCGACCGCACAAAATTCATCGAGGACATCCGCCAGGCCCTCTACGCCAGCAAGATCTGCTCCTACGCCCAGGGCTACCAGCTCATGCGCGCCGCGGCGGAGGAGTATAAGTGGAACCTCAACTACGGCGGCGTGGCGATGATGTGGCGCGGCGGGTGCATCATCCGCAGCCAGTTCCTGGGACGCATCAAGGAGGCATACGACAAGAAGCGCAACCTGGTGAACCTGCTGCTGGCGCCCTACTTTAAGACTGCCGTGCGGAAGGCCCAGCGCGGTTGGCGCAAAACCATCCAGCAGGCCGTCAAAATGGGCATCCCGGTTCCGGCGTTCAGCTCTGCTCTGGCGTACTACGACGCTTATCGTTGCGAGCGCCTGCCGGCCAACCTGCTCCAGGCACAGCGGGACTACTTCGGCGCGCACAC
>PMBX01000097.1:0-4436 GCA_003153915.1 Phycisphaerales bacterium | reverse complement strand
CCCGTCGGCGATGTGACTTACTTCCTGGGCCGCCGCGGCAGCGAGAAACTTGTCGGCTGCGTGGGAGCGGGCAAGATCGCCGGCGAGAAGGTCGGTTCCCTCGGCGGCAAGGACGTGACCGTCGGGGCCACCGATGCAGCCAACGCCGCCGCTATTCGGTCCGCCTTGCCATGGACAGCGCCCAAGTGCCTGGGCCTGGCAACCAGCGTGGGCCTGGGCGACCGCCTGGGCCTGGCCACCCCCGGACACATCCGCTCCGTCCGGGGCACCGGGCTGGCGCCGATCCTCGCCCAGCAGTCCATCCGCGAGATGACCCGCACCAACCGTAAGCCCCAGCAGGTCATGGATTGCGCCACCTGGGGCGTCTTCCAGGAAGGATTTCGCGATGGTTTCGGCAGCGACGCCGACCACGTCCAGAAGCTGGAGGACCTCGACGCCGTGGTAGCCGCCGGATTCACGATGTTCACCATCGACCCCGGCCCACACGTGGTCAACGAGGCCGACCGGCTGGACGGGGCGGAGCTTCGACAACGATACCAGGCCATGGACCTGTCCGGCCTGGAGATCACCGCCGATAAGCTTAAGGCCCGCTACGCAGGCAAGGAATTCAAGCTGGCCGGCGGGTCGGCGGTGGCCTTTGACGAGACTGCCTTCCTCCGCGCCGCCATCAAGTACGGCGCGGCAATCGCCCACATCGTCCGGGCCTATCGCAAGCTCAAGAGCATCGCAAAACAGCCCTTCGAGTTNNAGCGTCACCAGCCCGGCAGAGCATTATTTCTTCGCCGCCGAGTTGAAGCGCCTGGGCGTGACGTGGGTGTCGATGGCCCCGCGGCTGGTCGGGCGGTTCGAAAAGGGCGTCGATTACATCGGCGACCTTGCCGCGTTCCGCTCCAGCTTTGCCCAGCACGTTGCCGTGATGAAGACGCTGGGGCCTTACAAAATTTCCATCCACTCCGGCAGCGACAAGTTCAGCGTCTATCCCATCGTGGCCGAATTGACCGGCGGTTTGGTGCACCTCAAGACCGCCGGTACTAGCTGGCTGGAGGCCGTCCGCGCCGTAGGGCGGATCGACCCGGCGCTGTTCCGCGAGATATACGACTTCGCCAGGGGACGATACGAGACCGACAAGGCCTCCTACCACGTATCGGCAGACATCGCCAAGGTCCCCCCTGCCAAGGAACTGTCCGACGCCCGCCTGCCGGAGATGCTGGACGATTTCCACGCCCGCCAGGTGCTGCACGTGACATTCGGCTCGGTTCTGACTGCCGATAATGGTGAGAGGTTCCGCAAGCGGTTCTACGCGGCGCTTCAGCGGGACGAGGAAGTGCACTACGCGGCGCTGGTCAAGCACATCGGCCGACACGTAGCCCCGTTCGCCAAGAAACACTAGACGGCTGGAACCCGATTGAATGAACGGCGGCTGGTCGCTTATGATCCTCTTGATCGGGTATGTGCCATGACACGAACTGAGGTATTCAAGACCCTGGCTGACCATCGCGAGAAGTTCAAGGACTTCTCGGTGAAGTCTCTGTCCGTTTTTGGGTCCGTGGCGCGGGACCAGGCCCTTGAGGACAGCGACGTGGATGTGTTGGTGGAATTTGAGGAAGGCGCGCCCATTGGCCTGTTCGCCTTCATTCGCCTCAAGCTGTTCCTGGAGGACCTCCTGGGCCGCGAGGTTGACCTGGCAACGCGGGAGTCCCTGCGCGTCGAGCTGCGGGAAGGGATTCTGCGGGAGGCGATCCGTGCCGCCTAGGATTCACAAGGGCCGGGAAACTGAGAAACCATTTCTGGAGCAACCATGAGCCAACAGAATAACCTCTTTGACGTATCTGGAAAGTGCATCGCCATCACCGGCGGCGCGGGCGTGTTGTGCGGGGCGATGGGCAAGGCGCTGGCCGCTGCCGGGGCCAAGGTGGCGCTGCTGGACTTCAATCTCCCCGGCGCAGAAGCCGTTTGCAAGGAAATCGCTTCCGCCGGCGGCCAAGCCGTCGCCGTCCGCTGCGACGTGCTGAAGCTCGATCAGGTCCAGGCCGCCTTCGATGAAACGCTGGCCAAGCTGGGCCGAATCGACGTGCTGATTAACGGCGCGGGCGGAAACAAGAAGGAAGCCACCTGCGTGGCCCCCACCACTTTCTTCGACCTGCCCGCCGACGCCATCCGATGGGTCTTCGACCTCAACTGCCTGGGCACGATGCTCCCCAGCCAGGTGTTCGGCCGGTACATGGCCCAGCGCGGCGAGGGCAATATCATCAACCTCTCGTCTATGAACGCCTTCCGCCCGCTGACCAACATCGCCGCCTACAGCGCCGCCAAGGCCGCCATAAGCAACTTCACCCAGTGGCTGGCCGTGTACATGGCCAAGCGGCATTCCACCAAGATTCGCGTCAACGCCATCGCACCGGGCTTCTTCCTCACCGAGCAGAACCGCTTCCTGCTGACCGAGCAGGGCAGCGGCCAGCTCACCGCCCGCGGAAAGACCATCATCGACCACACGCCCATGGGCCGCTTCGGCGAACCCGACGACCTGATGGGCACGCTGCTGTGGCTGACCAGCGACGCCACGCGATTCGTCACAGGCATCGTCGTGCCTGTGGATGGCGGCTTCAGCGCCTTCAGCGGCGTCTGATCCGCATTCGCATCAAACATCAAGAGTACGGATATCTGACTCATCCAAACTTTTCTTTAGCCGCGAACCACCCCAACCGGGGCGGTATTCATTTAAGAGCACCTAACAAAATGAGGCGTCGCCCAAAGGCGCTGCGGCAGCCCGGCCGGCAAGGAAGGCGAAGCAGGCAGCCCTCCAGGGCTGTCGATACAGCCTGACGCAGCCGGGCGGGTTGCAAGCAAGCCGACGGCAGTCTCATTTTGTTAGGTGCTCTGAATCCTTCTTGCCTTGGTTCATGTTCGTGTGCGTTCGCGTTTGTTCGCGGCTAAAATGAAAGCGGGAATGACTGAGTGCGTATATTCAAGGAGTACGGCACATGGGATTCCGCATTGTCTTGATCGGCGGGGGCAGTTGCCTGTGGACCCCCACACTGGCCAAGGACCTTTTTCTGCGTACAAACCTGGCCGGTAGCGAACTGGTTCTGGTTGACATCGACCCCGCTGCCGCCAAGCTGCTGGCCTCCTATTGTCGCATGATCGCCGGAAAGATCGGAACGGGTTGGAAGGTTTCCGTCGCCGATCACCGCGCTGCCTTGCGAGGCGCGGACTTCGTCTGCGCGTCCATCTCCACCGGCGGATTCGAGACCATGCACCGGGACTACACCATCCCGGAGGAATTCGGCGTCTATCACACCGTCGCCGATACGGTGGGTCCGGGCGGCATCAGCCGCACGCTGCGCAACGTGCCCGTCTTCGTTGGGTTTGCCCGCATGATGGAGAAGCTGTGCCCCAACGCCTGGCTGGTCCACGTGACCAACCCCCTCTCGCAACTCACACGCGCCGTCTATAAGACCTCCTCCATCCGCTGCGTGGGCCTCTGCCACAACTACGTGGGGACCACCAAGTTGCTGGCCTGGTACTTCGGCGTGCGAAACGAGGATGTCGATGCCGTCAGCGTGGGCGTCAACCACGGCACGTGGATGAAGAACATCACCGTCAAGGGCCGGCCCGTCGCCGACCAGCTCGATCTCCAACGGTATCTCAAGATGGAGGCCGCCAAGCAGGCCCCGCGCGACAGCGGCACGGTGGATGACCAGGTCGAGGAAATGCTAAAAACCTCCAATCGCGTGGAGTATTACCTCAGCTTCGAGCTTTTCAAGAAATTCGGTTACTTCCCCGTCGGCGGCGCGCCTCACGTTGCCGAGAACTTCCCCTTCTATTGCAACAGCCCAGAAACCCTCGCCAGGCACTACATACATCGCAAGGGCGTCCTGCCCAACCGGGCCGATTGGAAAGAGCAAAGCCGCCGCAAAATTCAGGCAATTACCAGGGGCAAACACCCCCTGCCGGAATTGACGGCCTCCAACGAGGGCCTCGCCGAGATAGCCGACGGCCTGCTGACCGGCCACCCCTGCCGGGAGATCGTCTCCATGCCCAACCGTGGGCAAGTCGCCAACCTGCCGCGCGACGTGGTTGTCGAGACACACGCCCTGATCAGTTACGACGGAGTCAGCCCGGTCAACAGCGGTTCGGTGCCCGCCCCGCTGCTGGGATGGTTGCAGACGGTCGTCGATGAGCAGGAACTCGCCGTCCAAGCCGCCTTGACCGGCGACCGCGACCTGGTGGTCCAAGCCATGACCGTCTCGCCCATGCTGGCCGATAAAGACCGCGCCGCCGAGTTGGCCGGGCGTCTCCTGAACGCCAACCGCGACTGGCTGCCCCAGTTCTTCAAGAAAAGACGGTAGGGCGTGCAACTTGTTGCACGCGCAAGACTAACGTCATTTCGGATTGCGCGAGCAATCCCTAGGGGACCCTGCGGCCCCGGAGTGGCC
>PMBX01000262.1 GCA_003153915.1 Phycisphaerales bacterium | reverse complement strand
GCATGGAGCGTGCCGGCGAACACCCGCCCGATACCGATGCGTCCCACGTAATCGTTGTAGTCGAAGGTGGTGACCAGTGCCTGGAGAGGCGCGTCGCCGTCCAGTTCCGGCACGGGGACATGTGTGATGATCGCGTCGAAAAGCTCGTGAATGTCACCGGCCCCGCCGCTTTGAGCCTTGGCCAGATCGGTGGTGGCCCATCCCTGCCTTCCGGAGGAGTAGATAAGGGGGAATTCCTCGGCGTGTTCATCGGCGCCCAGGTCGATCAGCAGGCCGAAGACCTCCTCGTGGACCCTGTCGGCCCGCGCGTCGGGGCGGTCCATCTTGTTGATGACCACCAGCGGGGCCAGCCCGGCAGCGAGGGCCTTGGACAGTACGTAGCGGGTCTGGGGCATGACACCCTCGGCGGCATCGACGAGCAACAGCACGCCGTCGGCCATCTTCAATACGCGCTCCACCTCGCCGGAGAAATCCGCGTGCCCCGGGGTGTCAACGATGTTGATGTGGTAACGGTCGCCGCGGCGGTCAACGTAGTCGATCGCGCAGTTCTTGGACAGGATGGTGATGCCACGCTCCCGCTCCAGGGGATTGGAGTCCATGATGCAATCCCCGTGCAGCTCGCCGTGGTGGAATTGGCCGCTCTGGCGCAGCAACTGGTCAACCAGCGTGGTCTTGCCATGATCCACGTGGGCGATGATGGCGACGTTGCGAATACTTTTGCGTTGCATGATGCTCCCAAGGGGAAAAAAGCCAGGGGGTTATCGCGTGGCCGCGCGCCGGCCGGGTCGGCTAGACCGCCGCGACGGGCCAGTTCACGGCGCGCAGCGAACGCAGCAGGGCTGTGAACAGCCAAGCGAACAAAACAAGGCGGGTCTTGTGATGTCGTCCCATAATGCAGGCGAGAGTATATCCGTTTCCCCCGCTTCCCGCAAGGGAATCCATAATGGACCAACGGAAAGATGGTTGAATTGACAGGCCGAGCCTGTGTATGATTTTCCATCATGCCCGGCGGAAGTAATTCCCCCCCGTTTGTCGCTGGCCCATACCGACCTGTCTGTCGGATCGTCAGCGCCATGCGAGGCGGTTCCGCACCGCCGAGCGGGGCGAGACGAATCCCAGGAGCCATCTAGTGACCGCAACAATGAATAACAGGCTGTACCCAACACGCGCGTGGCGCATCGCAGACGGATCGTGGCGAACCTTTGCCGTCCTGCTGTTGCCGCTCCTGGCGGCATCCTGTTCCAAGGATGCATCCAATCGGCGGAGAGGGCCTGGCGAAGAGGCGATCCCCGTCACGGCAACCCTCGCCGTCGTCCAGCCCATGCCGATGAGTATATCCACCTTCGGCACGGTCCAACCGGACGCCTCGGTGAACCTAAAGAGCCTGGTGGATGGGATCATCACCAAAGTTTATTTCCAGAAAGGCCAGCAGGTCCGCAAGGGCGATCTGTTATTCACCATCGACCCACGTCCGTTCCAGGCCGCATTGACACAGGCCCAGGCCAACCTCGCCCGCGACACCGTGCTGGCCGATAACGCGCAAAAGGCCGAGCAACGGGCAGAGGCGCTGTTTGGCAAGGGAGTTTCCTCGGAAGAGGAGTTGGACACGGCGAAGGCCTCCGCGGCCTCGCTGGCGGCCACCGTTCGCGCCGACACCGCCATGGTGGACCGCGCCAAGCTGGACCTGGAGCATTGCTCCATCACCAGTCCCATCGACGGGAGGATCGGAAACATCCTGTCCGACGAGGGCAACCTGGTGAAGATCAACGACATCCCCCTGGCGGTGGTCAACCGCATCCGTCCCGTGCAGGTTTTTTTTAGTATCCCCCAAAATGACCTTCCCGGATTGAAAAAATACCATGCGCAGTCTCCACTGACGGTCCGGGCCTATCCCGACAACGACCGTCGGGACCCCGAGACTGGCCGGCTGGTCTTCATCGACAACTCCATCGACCCGACCACGGGGACCGTGCGTCTGGGGGCGGTGTTTGACAACGCCCAGGAACGGCTTTGGCCGGGGCAGTACGTGGAGGTCGATCTGACGCTTTCCATGCAGAACGACGCCCACGTCGTGCCCTCCGCCGCCGTGGAAACCGGGCGGGACGGCAAGTATGTCTTCGTCATCCGCGCCGACGGAACAGCCCAGGTCCGCCCCGTGACGGTGGCAATGACCGCCGGACGGCTTTGCGTCATCGGCAGCGGACTTTCCGCCGGGGAACGGGTAGTCACCATCGGCCAGTTCCGTCTTTCCTCCGGCTCGCGGGTGGAAGTCAAGCCCGATTCAGCCGGTGGCGACAACGCGGCGACGAAGACCGCCGCCACATCGAGGGCGGCATCATGAACGCCTCCGCGCCGTTCATCCGCCGGCCCATCGCCACCACGCTGTGCATGCTCAGCATCCTGCTGTTCGGCATGATCGGCTATCGGCTGCTGCCGGTAAGCGACCTGCCTAACATCGATTTCCCCACCATTCAGGTCAACGCCTCTTACCCCGGGGCCAATCCTGACACGATGGCTTCGGCGGTAGCCACGCCCCTGGAAAAAGAGTTCTCCACCATCGCGGGCATCGATTCGATGACCTCCAGCAGTTCGCAAGGCTCAACGCAGATCGTCATGCAGTTCGTGCTGGACCGCAACATAGACGCCGCCGCCCAGGACGTCCAGGCGGCCATCTCGCGCGCGGCGCGAAGGCTGCCCATTGACTTGCCCAATCCGCCCTCCTTCCGCAAGGTAAACCCGGCCGACTCGCCCATCCTGTTCCTGACGCTGACGGCCCCGACCTTGGCCATGTCCGCGTTGGACGACTTGGCGCAGACCACCCTAGCCCAGCGCATCTCCATGGTGGACGGNNGGCGTGGCCCAGGTCCAGGTGTTCGGTTCGCAAAAATATGCCGTGCGGATCGATCTGGACCCACGCGCGATGGCCTATCGAGGCCTCGGCATCGACGAGGTGGCCGACGTCATCGCCAGCAACAACGTCAACATGCCGCTGGGTACTCTCAATGGTCCCAGCAAGATTTCCACCGTCGAAGCCGACGGCCAGCTTACCGAAGCGTCGCAGTACCTGCCCATGATCGTGGCCTACCGCGACGGCAACCCGGTCCGACTGGCGGACATCGGCACCGCCATCGACAGCGTGGAAAACGACAAGACCGCCGCCTGGTATCACACCCCCCCTACCTATCAGCGGTCTATCATTCTGGCGATCCAGCGGCAGCCCGGAACCAACACGGTGGCCGTCGCGCGGGCCGTGCGGAACCTGCTGCCGATGTTGCGGGACAAGTTGCCCACCTCGGTGGAACTGGGCGTCTTGCGCGACAGCAGCACGATCATCGAGCAATCCGCCAGGGACGTGCAGTTTACGCTCCTGCTGACCTTGGCGCTGGTGGTGATGGTGATCTTCCTGTTCCTGCGGAGCCTCTCGGCCACCGTGATTCCCAGCCTGACGCTGCCGATGTCCATCGTGGGAACCTTCACTGGGATGTACCTGCTGGGCTACAACCTGGACAACCTCTCGATGATGGCGCTGACCCTGTCGGTGGGCTTCGTGGTCGACGACGCCATTGTGATGCTGGAAAATATCGTCCGCCACATGGAAATGGGCACGAGCCGCCTCCAGGCCGCCCTGGAAGGCTCGCGGGAGATCGGTTTCACCATCGTATCCATGACGCTGTCGCTGGCNNGTGTTCATCCCCGTGCTGTTCATGGGGGGAATCGTCGGGCGGCTGTTCCGGGAGTTTTCCGTCACCATAGGCCTGGCCGTGCTGGTCAGCGGGGCGGTCTCCCTGACGCTTACGCCGATGCTGTGCAGCCGTTTTCTGCGCGCCCCCTCCGCCGTCGTCCACGGGGCGGCCTGGAGTTTCACCGAGCATGCCTTCCAGGCGATGTTGCGGTTCTACGACCGGAGCCTCTGGAAGGTGCTCAGCCGCCGCAGGCTTGTCCTGGCTTTTTCCGCCGCGGTGCTGGCGGCGACGGGGTTGCTCTTCATGGTCATCCCCAAGGGCTTCATTCCCTCGGAAGACCGCGACCAGATCATGGTCCAGACAGAGACCGCCCAGGACGCCTCCTATGATGTGATGACAGCCAGTCAATTGAAGCTGGCGGACATCATCGGCCGCGACGAGAACGTCGAGCGGTTCATGTCCAGCGTGGGGGGCAACAACGGCAGGATGTTCGTGGTCCTCAAGCCCCGCGGGCAACGAAAGCTCACGGCCGATGAGGTCATCACCGAAATGAGGACCAAGCTGATGTCGGTTCCGGGCATCAGGGTATACCTTACCAATCCGCCCCCCATCAACGTGGGCGCTCGCATGGGCAGAAGCCTCTACCAGGTGACCATCCAGGCGACCGACACCGACGAACTTAACCACTACGCCGCGGACCTGGAAGAACGTATGCGGGGTATGACGGAGTTCCTGGACGTCAGCAGCGACCTCCAGTTGCGCAATCCCCTGGTCCGCGTGGAAATGGACCGCGACCGGGCCGTCACCATGGGACTGACCCCGCTACAGATCGAGACGGCGCTCAACGCCGCCTACGGCACGCGAGAGGTCTCCACGATCCTCACCCCAAACAACCAGTACTCCGTCATCATGGAGGTCGCCACGGAGTTCCAGTCCGATGCTTCCAGGCTTTCCACGCTTTACGTGCGGTCTTCCGGCGGACAACTGGTGCCCCTCAAGGCCGTCACCCGTCTTCACGAGGAGGTGGGGCCTTTGAGCATCAATCACTCCGGCCAGTTGCCTTCCGTGACGATCTCCTTCAACCTCAAGCCTGGGGTTTCCCTTGGCGCGGCCATCGACGCCATTACGAAAATCACGAAAGCGACCATGCCGTCTGGAATGGTCGTCAACTTCCAGGGATCCGCTCAGGCATTCCTGACCTCCCTGGGCAGCATGGGCTGGCTGCTCGTGCTGGCCATCGTGGTCATCTACGTGGTGCTGGGGATCCTCTACGAGAGCTTCTATCATCCAATCACGATCCTGTCGGCCTTGCCCTTTGCCGGCTTTGGCGCGATTCTGACGCTGCTGGTGTTCGGGCAGGACCTGTCCATCTATTCTTTCGTGGGCGTCATCATGCTCGTGGGCCTGGTGAAGAAAAACGGCATTATGATGGTGGACTTCGCCATCGAGGCCCAGCGCAAGGAAGGCAAGACCCCCATGGAGGCGATCCACGAGGCCTGCATGATCCGCTTCCGGCCTATTATGATGACCACGATGGCGGCGCTGATGGCGGGCCTTCCCCTGGCGTTGGGCCTGGGCGCCGGCGCCGAGTCTCGCCAACCCCTGGGTCTGGCGGTGGTGGGCGGGCTGCTGTTCTCCCAGACGCTGACGTTGTACGTCACGCCCGTCTTCTACGTAACGATCGATAGCCTTCGCAGCCGCCTGGGACGACGGTCCGCCGACGTCACGCCCAACAGCGTCCCCGCCGCGGCGGAAGCCATCTGAAAATAGCCGACCGGCCCTTCCGACATCTTGGCTGTTTTCTGGCCAATTCCGCGGGGCAGTAGCCCCGTCCTACAATTCCGCGCGGTGGGGCTTC
>PMBX01000126.1 GCA_003153915.1 Phycisphaerales bacterium | reverse complement strand
AAGCTTCGCGACTGGCTCTTCAGCCGCCAGCGTTACTGGGGTGAACCGTTCCCCATCGTCCATTGTCCAAAGTGCGGTGCGGTCGCCCTTGGCGAAGACGATCTACCGCTGGTCTTGCCTGAACTGGCGGACTTCACCCCCGCCGCCAGCGACGACCCTGACGCACCGCCGCAACCGCCGCTAGGCAGGGCAACAGAATGGGTCAAGACCGTCTGTCCAGCCTGTGGGGGCCCGGCCACGCGCGAGCTGAACACCATGCCACAGTGGGCCGGATCGTGCTGGTACTACCTGCGGTTCCTGGACCCCACCAACGGCAGCGCCTTCTGCGACCCCAAGGTCGAGCGGTATTGGATGAAACCGGCCAGGCATCCCTCTGCGGGACAGGCGGCGATGGGAGTGGACCTCTACGTCGGCGGCGCCGAACATGCCGTGCTGCACCTGCTTTANNGCTCTTCAACCAGGGCATGATCCGCAGCTTTGCCTACCGCGACCGCCGTGGTGTGTGCATCGGCTACGAGGATGTGGACACCTCCGGCGACCGGCCGCGACACCGGAAGACCGGTGAGGAACTGGCTGAATCAATCGAGAAGATGTCCAAGAGCCTCAAGAACGTCGTGAACCCCGACGAGGTGATCGCCCAGTACGGCGCGGACACGTTCCGTCTCTACGAGATGTTCATGGGGCCGCTGGAGGCATCCAAGCCCTGGAACACGCGCGACGTGCCGGGCGTGCACCGTTTTCTCCATCGCGTCTGGCGCATGGTCTGCGGCAGCGAAGACGCACAGGCCCTTCTGCGCGACGGCGAGGTCGATCCGGACGTCGAGCGGGCGCTGCATAAACTTATCAAAAAAGTCGGCTCGGATATCGAAGCGATGAAGTTCAACACGGCCATCGCCGCCATGATGGACTTCATCAACACGGTTTATCGCGCCGCCGCCATCACCCCCGACCAGGCGCGGCGGTTCGTGCTGGTCCTGTCGCCATTCGCCCCGCACCTGGCCGAGGAGCTTTGGCAGCTTCTTGGTGGAATGGCCAGCCTCTCCCACGAACCATGGCCTGCTTACGATGAGGCCATGCTGGTTTCGGAGTCCATCGAACTGCCCGTGCAGGTCAACGGAAAGCTGCGCGGGCGGATCACCGTCGCCGCCGATGCCGGCCAGGAGGACATCATCGCCGCGGCGCTGGCGGAGGCGAAGGTCGCCGCTGCCGTGGAGGGCCATTCCATCGTCAAGAAGATCGTCGTGCCCGGCAAGATGATCAATATCGTGATTCGATGAGAAAGCCCGTGAATCGCAAGACCGCNNCGAATCACGGATATCGACGGCAATACGTATATCGATTATGTCGGTGGCTACGGACCGGCGATCCTTGGCCATTGTCCCCCGGCCGTCACGGCGGCCATTGCCAAGACTATCCGCCAGATGGATTCCTTCGGCGCTCCCACGCAAGGGGAGGCTCAACTGGCGGAACAGATCGCCGAGGCGTACCCCTCGATCGAAAAGGTCCGCTTTACCTCCAGCGGCACGGAGGCGGTGATGTCAGCCGTCCGCCTGGCGCGCGGGGCGACGGGGCGGAAGAAGGTCATCAAATGCATCGGCTGCTACCACGGACACTCCGACGCGATGCTGGTTTCCGCCGGCAGCGGCGCGACGACGCTGGGCGTGCCGAGTTCGCCGGGCGTTCCACCCGGTGCGGTGGCCGATACGGTGCTTGTACCTTACAACGACCTGGCCGCGGCGCAAGCGGCGGCCGGCGAGGCTGGGGCACAACTGGCTGCCGTGCTGGTCGAACCCGTCGCCGGAAACATGGGCGTGGTTCCACCGGCCGATGGATACCTTGCGGGGTTACGGAAGCTCTGCGACCGCCGTGGGGCGCTGCTGATATTCGATGAGGTCATCACGGGTTTTCGTCTGGCTCGCGGCGGGGCGCAGGAAATGTACGGCGTCCGTGCGGACCTGACAACCTTGGGCAAGATCATCGGCGGGGGGCTGCCGGTGGGGGCCTTCGGCGGCCCGGCGGCGATCATGAAATACCTCGCTCCGGAAGGGCCGGTCTACCAGGCCGGTACGCTGTCGGGCAATCCCGCGGCCATGGCTGCCGGTCTGGCCACGCTGAAGGCTATCGCCAAGGCGGGCTTCTACCAGCGTCTGGAGCGGACCTCCGCCGCCCTGGAGGCCGGTCTGCGACAGGCGGCTGAGTCGGCTGGGCTGGCCGCAAAAGTCTGCTTCAACCGCGTGGGGAGCATGATGACCTGCTTCTTTACCCCCGGACCAGTGCGGGACTATGCCTCCGCCACCGCAAGCGACACCGCCGCCTTCGCTACGTATTTCCACGTCCTGTTGAGGCGAGGGATATATATCGCCCCCAGCCAATACGAGGCGATGTTCGTATCGGCGGCGCACGGACGGGAGGACATTGCCCGCACCATCGAAGCCGCCGGAGAGGCCTTCTCCACCGCTGCCGGACTCATGCGAAAGGCCGAACCTGGCCGATAGCATCCCTAACGACAGATGTGCGAAACTGGCGATGTTGGCTAACCTTAAGGTGGTCCGCCAGGTCAATCGACAGGCCAAGGGGCCAAGAAAACCAATAAAGGATGACACCCATGAACCAGGAAATCGTTCCCTTCGAGTATTACGATGCCTTCCGCTCCGTCCGTTGCGCCAAGAACCTTTTCTGGGGGCTGATCGCCGTGGCGCTGGTGGTGCAATTGGTCTCCTTCGTGCTGGTGAATTTTGTCGGCGTGCTGGACGGGCTGTATTCAGGTTGTTGCGCCTCGTGTCCCGTGGCGACAAGGGGAGTCAACTTTGCCGACAATTCAGCCCAGCAATGGCGGGACGTGTTCTACTGGGTGCTTCCCGGAAGCAAGTTCATGGCTTTGGCTTCCGCCATGCTGCTTAGCCTGACGTTGCTGCTGGCGGTCAAACTGTCGTTGGTGGGCAGATTGGGCGGGATAGCCGGACTCATCAGCGCGTTCTTCTGGTCGCTGATCCTGCTGGCCATCGTCACGCCCTGGCAGCAGGTGATCCACGGCTCGTTCGCCAGCGGGGCGCTGTACAACCTTGACGAACTGCTGCTGTCCACCGCAAAGGTCCGTAGTGCCTGGGGCGCCAAGGACGTTAGCGCCCTTACTTGGATTGTGTTCTATGCCCGGTTCCTCGCCTTCCCGGTGGTGGCCGTGCTGGTGTGGTTGGATGTTGCGTCCAAGTTCTCGCGGGGCTACCGCAACATGAACCTGCCTCGCCCGGCGGAGATTCTATCGGCGAACCCCTAGTTGCCGCGCCGTCCGCCCCGGCCAGAAGATTTGAGGTTTTGGATATCGCCAAGCCATGCTGTTGCCGCGACATCTTCCTCTGAGAGACTTATTTGTCCTTCTGGCCGTGTTGGCGGTGGCGGTGACGACCTTCCTGGCAGCGGCGCGGGTGGCCATTGGCTGGCTCCACCGGCGGTTCGTTACTCATTCCCCAGCGCCTCGGAGGTTCCGCTGGTGGCGTCGGACTGTCGTCGTACTGGCGGTGGGGGGGCTTGTCTGCATGGCATACGCCCGCTTCGTTGAACCATACTGGCTGGCGGTGCGACGAGTGACGCTTGCCAGCGCCAAGATTCCACCGTCCTGCCGTCCGATACGCATCGTCCACATTTCCGACCTGCACAGCGACGCCAATCCTCGCCTGGAGGAAAAACTGCCCGAGGTGGTAGCCTCGCTGAACCCCGATGTAATAGCCTTCACCGGGGACGCATGTAACGGCCCGGAGGGCCTGCCGAATTTTCGCCGGTGTATGGCCCGGTTGGCTCTGATCGCTCCGACATACGAGGTACGGGGCAATTGGGATGGGACGTCCGGCCTATACACCGGCACGGGGGTAAAGGAACTGGACGGCGTTGGGGTATGTGTTGAAGTGGCCTCCGCCCGCCTTTGGCTTTCCGGCCTTCCCGCCTATGCCGACGACCGCATCGCTTCGGCGCTGGAATCCAAACCCGCCGACGCATACAGCGTCTTCCTGTATCATTCTCCCGACGGCATCTTCGAGTTTACCAAGCGTGGCGTGGACCTGGTGCTTTCCGGCCATACGCACGGAGGGCAGGTGGCCTTGCCGTTCTATGGAGCGGTCATCACTCTGTCGAGTTTCGGCAAACGGTTTGAGGGGGGGTTCTATCAACTGGGTGATACCGCCTTCAATGTCAGCCGGGGCATCGGTATGGAGGGTGGACGGTTCGTTCCCCGCCTGCGGTTCCTCGCCCGCCCGGAGATCACGCTCATCGAGGTTGCTCCCGCGAAATAAAGCGGTCTTGGGGGCTTCTGTCACTTTTCCGGTGTCAAGCTTTCCTTGTGTCAATTGGGTCTTAGCCAACCGAGCCTGCTATAATGAATTAGACACATCACAAGGGGAGTACCGGCTGGCCAGAGTCATCCGTGGCCCGGCAAGAGGCGGCAGGAAGTTAAGCCACGCAGCGGCGGCTGGTGTGAATGGACCTCGTTTGAGTCGAACTATCTGGAAGGACCCGGGCAATGCATTGTCCTGAATGATGTTGACATCATACGGTAAGTGGTTGTTCCTGGCCTTGGGGGCCGTGGTAGTGTTCGCGATGATATCCCAGGTGGCAGTCCAAGCCGCCAACTGGGCTTGGCAGGATAAAAACTCCGGGCAGCTACGCCTGCTGTCAGCGGTGGGGGGGCTTGAGCCACAAACCCCCATCCCGGCGTGGCGGCAAGGCCGTACGGTGATACCGCAGGCAAACGANNTCCGCGTGGCAGGATCAATACCATCGCGATGACGGTGACGGCGTATTGTCCCTGCAAGCTCTGTTGCGGCCGCCTTAGCAACGGGGTTACCGCCAGTGGCAAGGGTGTCAGTGCCAACGGGGGGTGTTTCGTGGCTGCCGACGCGTCGCTGCCTTTCGGCTCGCGGGTTTCGGTCCCCGGGTATCACCAGGCCATGACTGTTCCGGTCCTGGATCGCGGAGGGAAGATCAAAGGTCATCGACTCGATGTGTTCTTCCCGTCTCATTTCCAAGCCATTCAATGGGGGACGCGCCAACTGGCTGTGCAAGTACAGAGTCGATGAACCTTTCAAACGGCTGATCCGCAGGCCGGATTGCGGGTAAATGAGGGGGCCGTGCCACGTCCGCTCAACAGACTGCGGGATGCTTCCCCAGGTCTGCCTCTATCGGCTGAAAGGACATTGGCCCCCGGCGCAGGAACCGGACGATACTGTCCCAGCCGCTGGACAACGGCCTGAATCGCATGGTGGAGCCGTGGACACACCTCCATGAGCGGCGAAGGTGGAAAAGAGCCTCTTTAGCTTCCTTGAGCCGCAATGGGGACATGCGGCCTTGGCGGTCCTGGAGGCCAAGAGCACCTCGAAGTTCTTCCCACAACCGGCGCACATATATTCGTAAATAGGCACGTCGTTACTCCTGCGGAATCCATGCCCGTTTCGCGTCGCGTCTCTTCGATGCCAGTATAGCCTCCCCAGTGACTGTCATGCCAGGGGCAGAAAGATACAAACGCGACGCGATAGGGTGCCTTCTCATTTGAGAGGACACTTGGTTGCTCGTCGCCGATGGTGGAACAACAATATGACTGGGGGACCGATCCGTCGTGGTTGGGAACCAATAGACGGATTGGGGATTTTAGATGGATATCCTTTTCCAGAAAAGAGATAGGTCCGATAATAAGCGAGCAGCATCGGCGGTGTTGGCGGAATTAGCGCGAGATTGACAGTGTGTTTCTTGCAGCTTAGGTTCCACAGGTATAGAATTCCGTGAACGTCGGGCGAGTGGGCCGCGCCCTGATGTGGATAAGCAGGTCTGTTGCTCAATCACACCGAGGGTGGCGGGCTTCCGGCAGATGATTCTTAGTTAAGCGGTTTCTTTTTTTAAGACGCACCTGGGAGGGAGAGCGTAGTAGTGGATAAGGGAATGTAGGAAAGCCATGCGTGAAGGAAGAGAAGTCATGGACGAAGGACAAAGGCATGGTGAGGTGCGAGAATGAAGTTGACGGTGAGGATCATCAACAGTGAGCGAGGCGGCTTCACGGCCACGTGTCCATCGCTCCCGGGGTGCATTTGCTGGGGTGGCAGCCGGGAGGAGGCCAGGGAGAGGTTGAACGAGGCGATCCGAGGCTACATAGCCGCGGTCAACAACTTCGTCCTGGAAGACGTGACCCGCGAGGTCGTCGAGGTGTAACCGGTCTGAGAATCCAGAGATCGGGGCCGTTGAAATTCCCGCCCGGATCGGGATAAAGGTGGGCAACTAGCTTCTGGGGTGGAACTTCTTGTGGACGGCCTTGAGTCTTGCCGCGTCCAGATGCGTGTAAATCTGCGTGGTGGCGATGTCGGCNNAGCGTGTGTGGAGAGATTCTTCCCCGGATGGCCGCGCGTCGCACGTATTTACGGACGGTCCGGAAGACGTCCTCCCTGGCAAGGGCACGCCCGGTTCTGGATAGAAACAACGAGTCGGCTTGGCGGCCCGTTGCCAAGGCCGGCCGGTCGTGCCGGAGATAGTCTTGCAGATCGTCGAGGGCTTCGGCGGCGACGGGGACGATCCTTTCCTTGTTTCCCTTGCCCAGGACGCGGATGACGCCAAGGTTGAAGTTGACATCCGCCACGGCCAAGCCGGAAAGTTCCGCCGCTCTCATGCCCGTGGCGTATAGCAGCGATAGCATGGCCCGGTCGCGGGTGGCGAAGGCGTCGGTGGCGGGGTCCGGGGCTGCCAGCAGCGTCCGCGCGGAGGGATCGTCCATCACGGTGGGCAGGCGCTGCCACTTCTTGGGCGCCTCGATGGACGAGGTTACATCCCGGGGCATGAATCCATTGAGCACCAGATACTTGCAGAAGGTCCGCACGGCGGCCAGTTCGCGGGCGATGGTGGCGGTGCTTCGTCCGGCGTGTTTCTCTCGCCGCATGAAGTCCTCCACGTGGCGAGGGGCGAACTGGGACGGTTTGGCCGCACCGCAGTCGGCGGCGTAGCGGAGGTATCGCCGCAGGTCATGTTGATATGCCTTGCGGGTATTNNTCCAGGAAGCCCATCAGGTGGACGGGACCTTCATGAGGCGGCAAGGAGACAGACGGGGACCTTGACGGGACCGGATTGGCGATCATCTGCAACCAGTTCCTGGTAGATAGGACAGGCCACGAATCGGTTGGCGCAATAGGCGACAGCCTGGGTGACATTCCGCAAAGTCATGCACGCCGAGCAACGCGAGTATGCCTTGTCGACAAATGGGCACACAATGGTTCTCCTGGGTGACAGTTCGCTGGGCCGCTTTGGCGGTACAGGATAATTATCGGCATGACAAGGAATTGAATTGAGGGAATCTCCTCCCGACAGTGGATCGCGCGTGCAACGAGGCTCCGGTGATCCCAGCCTAATCGTTGTGCCTTTTATAAAACTGAAAAATATCCTACGCGGCAGGATAAGATCCCGCATGTGGAACCCTCGCCACGCGGCGTGGAGCCCGCGTGCCCAACGAGACTGTTCGCGCCGCGATTATGTCGCGCACCCAGCCCATGCGGTCGAAGTTGTTTTTAAGAAAAGGGCTTACCGCCTCCGGCCTGGGGCGGTAATCTGACCCTATCCACTCGCGACTTGCATCAGACGACGTGGATGAAATCACTTGGTCCGTTGGACGCCTGGAGCGGTGGGGCCGGCCAAAGCCACCCGTACTGCGGATTGGCGGTGTCCGTGCACTTGATGGACACAACGCCGCCCGTAGTGGTAAACAGGCCTCCCGTTTCGTCCCAGTTCAACAGGCTCAGTTTGCCGATCTTGGCGGAGATGTTGCTGTCGTTGAAGAATCGCGGGATTGATTGTCCCACGGGAATCTTCCAGCCAGCCACGGTAAAGGTTTTTATGGTGCCCGTGGGGGCGTTGGCGGCGTCGCCTACTGTGACGTGCCGATCCGCCTGAAGCAGCGAGAAGTTGACGCCAGCGCCAAAATCGCTACCGTTGCTCGCTCCCAACTTCAGGCTGGAAATGTCTCCGGCTGAACGGATCAGGCTATGACGGACGGTGCCCGCAAAGGTCAGCGAGCCTACGGAGCCGGCTTGGACATCCCACTGGGTGTCATCGAGCAAGTCGCCGGCGATACTGGCGCTTGCCAGCGTGGCCTTCTTGGCCGGCAGGGCGGTACCAGTTAGCGTTAGGTCTGCGCCGAAGTTACCCAGCCCTCCCAATACCGCGTTGGCCTTGGTGGTTATCGACCCAACCCATCCTGCCATAATCCTGCCCGACTCCCATTGTGAGGCCGAAACACTGTTCACGCCCCCGTCGGCCATAATGGCCGCGTTGTCCACTCGTCCGGCTTTGACCGTGCCGATGGAAATGCCCTTGCTGTTATAACCCTGGACATGGATCATTGAATCGTCCACCACGCCCGCGACGGTCAGCGTCTTTAGCGCCAGTGCCGTACCGCCGGCGATGCCAGTTTCCACATCGGCCTCGAAATCGCCGCGAATCGCCGGGATCCCGGCCTTGGTGTTGGCCTTCTTGCCCGTAATGGTGATGGTGCCGATGTATGGCGCCGTGATGGTCCCCTGGCCGATCCATTCCGCGGCCTTGAGCGATTTGATCGGTATACCGTTTGTGTCCAGGGAACATCCGCCGACCTGGTCGAGCGTGATGACCAGACCAAGCCTGGGGTCCACCACAGTGTTTGTACTGTTGAGTTCGATGAGGTGTGCGTCCTGCACGTCGTCCAGAATGAGCGTTCCGATCGTCCCCTCGACGGTAAGGTTTCCTCGCAGTTTGACGGTCTTGCCGACGAGGCTCTTCAGCGAACCGGTAATGGTGATATCGCCGATCGACGTTGACGTGCCGTTTGGCGCGCTGATGGTCAGGACCGAGTTGGGCGTCGTGTCGTGGATGGTGATGGTGTCGAACGTGCCGCCTCCGGTGATTTCGGCGTATCCCCCGCCGCTGAGGGCAAACTTCGTGGCCACGCCGTTGGAATCCTGCACCGTGATGGCGGAAGCGGTGCGCGAACCAAACGTCCCAACCTTCCAAGCCAAATCGACCGTCTGGGCAGAGACGTTCACGTTGTTCCCAATAACCACCTCGTCGATGCCCGTTCCGGCTGTCACCTGACTGATGAGGTGGTAAGGTCCGGGAGGCAGGTCCGACGGGACCGTGAAACTAAACGAAAACGGTTTGTATTGCCCGTGGGCCAGATTCACCGCGCCTGTAACCGTACCGATTTGGTAATCGGGATTGGCGGAGCCTGGACCGTCAAAGGTCGCGTCCGCCGAGGCGAAAAGGTTCACGGTGACCTGCCCGACGGCCGGATTCAAGCCATTGTTGGTGACCGTGACAGGCACCTGGACCTTGTCGCCCGGTAACCACACTTGTCCGGCCGGGAGGGTGGCCTGGTTTATCAGGTCGGGATTCGGCACCGGCGCTCCGATCCCGCTTTGAAAGGCATACTTCAGCCCGCCTCCTGTGTTGTAATTGTGGTAGGCGATATGCGCGGTCCCCGTCTGATCGACGTCCAGCGAACCGTAGAACACGAAGACGTTTGTGTCCACAGTGCTGTACTGCCAACCCGAACCGTCCTTGTGAGCATACTTAAGGCTCTTGTTGGTGGCGTCGTAGTAAGCGATATGCGGGTTTCCGACACCGTCTAAGTCCAGGGAACTGAACGACCCGGCGTCGGTCGTGGCGCCGTCAATCGTCTCAATATTCCAGTTCGAGCCGTCATACGAGGCGTATTTGAGGTCGGCGTTGGCGATGTCGAAGTAACTGATGTGGGGCAGGCCCTGCTGATCCAGCACGAGGGAACTTCCGCTGCCGCATGCGCCTGTGTTGTCAACTGTCTGGGTAACCCAGTTTCCTGTGGTGTTTTCGGCGTACATCAGGCGGTTGCTGACCGCATCGAAGTAGCTGATGTGCGGGTTGCCGTCCTGGTCCAACTTCAGCGACATCTCCTGGTGAACCGTGGGGAAGCCCGGGGTGTTCTCATACATCTGGCCCGTGGCGGCCACGATGTCGGGCGAGGTCCATGTTCCCTCGTAACAGGAGACATATTCGATCCGTCCACCGTTATTGCGGTCGTCATAGGCGATGTGTGGGTTGCCCTCGCTGTCGACGGCGAGGGAACTGAACAGCCCACAGTTCCACGAGCTGTCTACCACCACTGCCTGGGAGGGCGTTGCCCAGTCGTTGTCGCTGCGGAAGTACATCAGGTCCATGTTGTTGTTGTCGGTGTTGTTAAAGAAACTGATGTGCGCGACGTTATTTGTGTCGAGGGCGAGGGAGGTCCACAGGCCTTCGTTTCCGGCCTTCAACAATTCCTTCGTGGTGAAGGTATTGACCGTCCCGTCCCAGTTCCCCGTTTTATAGCCCAGGTTCTGGTGCGCCCCGTTATAGTAGCTTATGTCCACAACGCCGTTGCCGTCCACCGCCAGCGAGCAGTATCGCCCCTCACCGGTGGTGTCCATGGCGAGTACCTGCCAGCCGCTCAGCAGAAGTCGTGGTTCCAACCCCTCCAACAGACTCCGGGTGCTATCGGCCTGGGGTGCGCGGGGAATACGGGTAGTGCGAGCAACGGGCCGTATCATGATAACTCTCCTTTTTCCAACAACACTAATACCGCATCGAGCCTGACCTGGCCTCCCCGCCCATCCTGGCTGAAATTCAAATCGCAACTAATCCCCCCCGAACACTGCGATATGTAGCACGTTGATAATCCCGTGTCAATGAAAAAGTTACCGTCTTTTGGACCGTGGTGCGCGGCTGGATTGTGGCACTCTGTCGATTACCCGGGCTTCTGCGACGTCCATACCCTGACCTGAATGAACAGAATCCTTATGAATCCAAGCATTGTCAGACCGCGTGCTATTTTTTTCGTACACTCCGCAAGAGGACAAAAAAGAGTCCCCGCGGTTCGTGCCCGCGGCTGGAGCAATGGAGCCTCTGGAAACAGTGGTCCACCGAACCGTGGGTTGCCCGATCAGTCCGACGGTTGCCAGGCCGGTTTCTATTCGGTCTCTTCCCGCCCGGTCTTGGGGTAGTGGGCGTCGATCCAAGCGGCGAATGCCTTGGCCAGGCCCTCGGCCTTCTTTTCCACGCCGGAATTAACCGTTTCCTCGGTGCGGCCGATGCAGTTGCCCACGGCCAGGACTTGGCCCGTGGACGCATCGACCAATTCCGTGCGGACGATGACCTCCTCCAACGGACCGATGGCCATGCCGAGTGTGCCGGCGGACTCGTAATGGACCACGCGCCCGCGAATGACCAACGTCTTGCCGCCCGCCTGCATGGGCAGTTTTTTCTTCCACATCGCCTTGTAGAACTCTTTGGGCAGGAACCCCCAGAACTCCGCTGGGGTCTTTCCACCGATGTCATCGACGATGGGACCAAGCTCGAAGTTGGTGTACGCCGCCAGGACCGGTTCGTTCTTGATCTGCGATAGGGGCTTGATGGGCGCATAGGTTCCCTTGGCGCCTCGGACGGTCCCAACGCCTTCCGTTATGGCGCGTCCAAGGCAGCCCTGCGTCAGAACCGCGCAGGCGACCAATATCAACATGGATGCGAGTTGCCTTTTCATGTTCGTTCCTTTTCTCATCAGGACAGGTTGTAAGGCCGGGTACGAAGGGCAGAGCCCCACCGCGCCATCACCCGGCACGACGGCGTGGAAGGACGACGCATTCTAGGGCGAAGGCGGCATGATGCGATAGAACCGGTCTCATGGAGTCTGTTCCCGCTAAGCCAAACCGGATAGTATAAATCCTGGCCGTTACCCACAAGACAACAGGTGATTTTCGCCAACGTCCGTGCCATGAATAAAGCTCAAGTCCATCGCGACCCTTTGGCTGTCTCGGTCGCCGAATTCATCGACCGCCGGGGATTACTGGCCGCGGAGGCGAAGGTGTTGGTGGGGGTCTCCGGCGGGGCCGATAGCGTCTGTCTGTTGTCGGTCCTGCGCAGCCTCAGCCAAGAACCGGCCAGGAGATACGGGCTGGTCGTCGCTCATCTTCACCACGGCCTGCGGGACGAGGCCCGCCTGGACGCCGATTTCGTCGCCGCCTTGGCCGATGAGTGGCATCTACCGGCGGTAATCGAACATCGCGACGTTGCCACCGAGGCAGCCAGCCGCAAACTGGGCATCGAGCAGGCGGCCCGGGACGCCCGTTACGAGTTCCTTGCCCAAACGGCCGGACAGATCGGCGCTTCAGCGGTTGCTGTCGGCCACCACGCCGGAGACAACGTAGAGACCATCCTGCATCGGATCATCCGCGGCACGCATCTTCTCGGCCTGTCGGGTATTCCTGTTTCCCGGCCTTTGGGCGGGGCTGAAGCGTCGCTCATCCGCCCGCTGTTGGAGGTTGACCGGGGACAAATTGAGGAATACTGCCTGCGTCAGGGCCTGTCGTGGCGGACCGATCAGACTAACGCCGATACCACGATGACCCGCAATTTCATTCGCCACCAACTGTTGCCGCTGCTGCGGGAACGCATCAATACCGATGTTGATGGGGCGCTGCTGCGACTTGGCTTGGCCGCGGGAGAAGCCCAGACATACATCGCCGGCCGGGCCAGACTGGTCCTGGCGGCAGCGGGCTGGTCCCTGCAATCCAGGGATCAACTGCCCATTGTCCTGGACGCCCGTATCCTGGCTGGAGAGGAAAGAATCATCAGGGCATGCGCCATCCGCATCGCCCTTGAACAAGCCGGCTTGGCCATGCGCGAAATCACCTCGGAGCACCTGGCCGAATTGGCGGAACTGCCGACAAGGACCGCGCCTGGTGCGATCTCATTGCCGGGAGACTATCGCGCGGACATCAGGGGCGGGGCATTGGCCATCCGTCGTATCGAGGCCCAGGAGGCCACAACCGCAGCCGACGTGACGCTGGCCTGTCCTGGGACCACGCCGCTTGGCGACGGCAGATGGATCGCCTGCCGCCTGGAGACGTTCCATCCGGCGGCCTTCGAGGCGCATCGTCGCAACCACCCCGCGGGCGTGGAGATGCTCGACGCCGATTGCCTTGACGGGCAGTTGATCTGTCGAACGCGACGGGCAGGTGACGTATTTGCCCCCCTGGGCGGGAGAGGCAGGCAGAAGGTGGGAAACTTCCTGACAAACCTGAAATTGCCCTCCGTGGAGAGAAAAAAGATTCTCTGCATCCACGACGGGGAGGGGATAGTATATGTCTGTCCACTAAGGCTTGACCGGCGGGTTCGGATCACTGCCGAGACCCGCCGCGTCTTGAGGATCGAGTTGATAGAGAACCGGACTTGCCCGGACGCTGAAGAGTCAGCCGCCGGGCTTAAGAACAAACCGCTATCAGGTCGATGAAAACCGGCAACATGGATAACATGCTCCAAGGAACCAACAAGACAATGGTCGGGATCCTCCCGGGCCTCCTGGAGAATCTGGGCGCGCGAACTGTCCGCCGGATCGAGGCCCTTGGCGATTTCTGCATCTTCTGCGCCCAGACGCTTGGGTGGCTTACAGCCGGGCTGGTACAACCCAAGAACCTTCGGCTGCTCATGGCGCAGTTTTTCGCCATCGGCACGTTGAGCATTCCCGTGGTCATGATCACGGGGGCCTTCGTGGGCATGGTGCTGGCCGTCCAGACCGTCGTGCAGTTCAAGGCCCTGGGGATGGAAGGGCAGATGGGCACGGTGGTCATTTTGTCGGTCCTGCGCGAATTGGGGCCTGTACTGGCGGGAGTGATGCTGGCGGGGCGGGTCGGTGGCGGGCTGACGGCCGAGGTGGGGACCATGCGCGTCACCGAACAGATCGATGCCCTCAGCGCGATGGGGGCCAGCCCCTTGAGGGTGCTGGTCGTGCCAAGGTTCCTGGCTTCGGTGCTGCTGATTCCCGCGATGGTGATCTATGCCGACTTCCTGGGAATTCTGGGCGGATATTTCGTCAGCGTCTATATCTATGGCCTCAACGGCGCGGAGTTCTGGCGCCTGGCGGCGATGTCCGTGGACAATTTCGACATCTTCTACGGGCCGATCAAAAGCATCTTCTTCGGGGCGGCCATGAGCCTGATCTGCTGCTACAAGGGCTTCCGCTGCGCCCCCGGCGCCGCTGGGGTGGGACGCGCCTGCACGGAAAGCTTCGTTGCCAGTTGCATGACCATCCTGGCGTTGGACTTCTTCCTGGGCATGGCGCTCAATGCCATCTACGAGAGCATGTACGGGGTTAAGGCGTTGCTCTAGGCGTCGCAAAACCGCGGACGATTGAGGGAGTCTCCCGGATGTGGCCGCCCATCGACAACTGGCTGAAACGCCACCGTAACGCATCCAATTTCTGGCTGCACATGTTGGGCATTCCGGCCTGTTTCGTCGCCGCTCCGATTCTGTTGATCCTGGGGCAGTGGGGTTTGGCAGTGGCGATGTTCGTGGGAGGCTATGCCCTTCAGTTGGTGGGGCATCTGGTGGAAGGCAATCGCTCCGGAGAAGAGACACTTCTGCGGAGGCTGATCGGCCACAGGCGGGACCAATAAACCACCCCCAGTCGCGCAGACCGGGTATGTCCACCAAACAGCAGGGGATTTCCCAAGCTTCTTTTGCCTGGCGGAAAATCCAACGGATCCCCATCACATGGAACGTGGCAAGAAGATTGTAATGAATGTTATATCTTGCAACAAAAGGAGTTATGCAATCATAAAAGCCGAACTGGTAAGTCACCTATTTACCGCTTGGTGGAAGCTTGGGGGGAAATCCATAACAACAGGGATATTAATGTTGACAAGCTGTACCACAAATGTATTATTGATGTGAAAAGAACCCAGGGCTGCCAGAGGCGGCCCTTAAAAAGCACCATATACAAGATAAGTGGAGCAACAATGGTCAGTATAGCCTGAGGCCACCTTGGTCACAGGGCCGAAAGGAAGGCAGCCATGAAAGCGACACTGGAAGCACCAAGCGTAGTCACGAGACCCCAATGTACCCCCCCGGAGGGATTGGACCAGGCGGAGCAAGACATCTACCGTCGCATCCCCGAGAAAATGAGCTTTGTCAGTGGGGAAGACTTCGCGGACCCCACGGCGGAGGAGAGGTACTTCGGGTCCGAAGCGCAAGAGATTGAAGTCTCCGCGTGGACGCACTTCCCGGAGGTCGCCGACGACACAGAGTACCGCTCCACCGGACGGCCCAGGCTCAAAGGCGGCCAGGAAGCGACGTTGTTCCTGCGGTACAACTACGCGCGATACCGCCTGGTGAAGTTGATGGCGTCGCAGCGGCGAAGGAAGATTCTCTCCCGTGCACGGGAGATGATCGCCTGGTATCTTCGCGCCCAGGATGTTCAGGGCAAGCTGGTTCGCGCGAACATGGCCTTGGTGCTGGCGATGGCCAAGCGGACGCGGATTCCAAACGTCGAGTTCGTCGAACTGGTCTCCGAGGGCAATATGGCCTTGCTGCGGAGCATCGAGAAGTTTGACATAGCCCGCGGTTTCAAGTTTTCCACCTACGCCTGCCGGGCGATCCTCAAGAGCTTCAACCGNNGAGTTCGACCCGGACCTGGAGCGCAGCGATTTCGACGCCCAGCGTCACAACATGCAGCGTGACGACTCCGTCGACGCTCTGCGGGACATCCTGGTCCGCAACCTCGCCAAACTGACAGAGGTGGAGCGGACGGTGGTGATGGAGCGATTCGCCATCGGTTCCGGTGGAAAAGGCCGCACGCTGGCGGAGGTAGGACTTATTGTCGGGCTGACCAATGAGCGCGTCCGCCAGATTCAGAACCTGGCGCTGGAAAAGATCCGTACTGCGTTGGAAGAGGATTACCTGGCTGCCTGAAGCAGGCGGTGTAGGGGAACTTTCAGGCCGGGATGCCGATGGGACCGAGAAGGTCCGACGGGTCTCGGCCTGTGGTGTTTGGAGGCTGCCGTAAAAGTGGGGTCGAAAACGATATTCTGTTTGGGCAGCGACACCGGTATATTGTCCCCCCTGATGCCCCGGCCTGCAAGGCTTGGGGAACGTGGCTTTTCTAACGAGGTTTGTGGGTGTTTCCCTGGCGAAACTGGTCGTATGAGGTCCTGCCCGCGCTGAGTGTGCGGCGGAAGGAACTTCGCCAGTCGTTACGAACCGTGACGTTGGCATGGATGTTCGGGGTGGTATGGTTCGCCTGCGTCAACGGGGAGCAGCTACGCGCCTTTGCCAGGATGTTGGGCTTCAACGATTTCGCCTTCGGCCTCCTGGGAGCGATTCCCTTCCTTGCCAGCGTGGGACAACTGGCTGCGGCGATCACCATCGAGCGGACGGGACTTCGCAAGTACCACTTCTTACTCTACGCCACGTTGCACCGATTGCTTTGGTTCGCCGTCGCGGCCGTTCCTCTTGTATTGCCTCCAGGCCCATGGGCGGTGGCGACGGTATTGTTGTTGCTGACGGCCAGCCACTACCTAGCCGCCGTTTCGGTGCCAAGCTGGACGACATGGATGGGCGATTTGATCCCCCGGCGGATACGTGGGCGGTACTTCGCCAGACGGACACAGTGGTCCCAGATAATGATGATCGTGGCGATCATCACGATCAGTATCATTTTGGACAAGGTTGTGGCGAGGAACCGTCCCGAAACGGTGGCCGATCAGCCCCTCTTGTTGCTTGTGATCTGCGGCGTCTTTGCCGTGGGGGCGGTTTTCGGCGTCATTGACATCCTAACGTTTCTTCGGATTCGTGAGTTAATCCCTCCGGCGCCGCCTGTGGCGCCCAAGGAGTATCCACGGGTATCGCTTTGGGCGCGACTAGCGGGTGGGACGCGGGAGATGCTCGGTTTGCTGCTTGACCCGTTAAAAGACAAGGCATTCCGCAGCTACGTGGGATATGCCGCCACGCTGACCTTCTCGGCCGTGGTGGGGTCGTGGTATTACTGGCGGCAAGCGACAGAGGGCCTGGGTTTCAGCAAGCTGGCGACCAACGGCCTGTTCCTGGTCCTTGGTCCTTTGGGCGGGACGATGACCGCCGGGATGTGGGGCCGGCGGCAGGATCGCTGGGGCAGGCGTCCCGTGATGATCATCTGTACGATCTTGGCGACCATCGCGGTGATTCCGTGGTTTTTCGTCTCGCGAAACCAGACGACACCGGCGCCTCTGGTGGGGACCATCAATGCCGCCAGCTCGGCGATAACACGGTTGTTGGGGCAAGGCGACTGGAATTGGGCGACGGTACAGACACCGGTGGTTCCTTATCTGGTGGTTGCGTCAACGAGCATCCTGGCGGGAGTCGGCTGGATGGGCATCGGGTTGGCGCAGACGGGTATCATCCTGGGCTTCTGTGACGGACCGCGACGGAACCAATATGTCGCGGCATCGGCGGTGTTGGTGAACATGGGCGGCGCGGCGGGGGGGCTGTTGGGTGGCGTCATCGCGCAATCGTTAAGCTACTTCCACTCGCACCCGATTCACATGGGCCAGTTTGTCTACACCAACTGGCATGCCACTTTCTTTGTGGGAATCGTGGTTCGGGCATTGTCCATGGCCTGGCTGGCGGGCATGCCAGACCCCGGCGCGGCGAGTGTAATGGATCTGCTGAGGAATTCCTTTGTGGGGTTGAATGACGGGCTTCCGATACGATGGACGTATCCCTTTCGCATTTTGCTTGGGGCGCGGACGAAAGAACGGCGAGGAAAATCCTCCCGATAACGGAGGAAACTGACTACCATGCCCAGGGGACCGGCGATGGCCAAGGAAATCGAGATCAAATACGCCGTGGAGGACCTGGCGGTGGTGAAGCGAAAGCTGCGCGCCGCGGGAGCCACTCACCTGGGCACGGTGGAACAGAGCGACGCGTACTTTGACACGCCGGACCGGCGGTTACTGGCGGCGGATTCGGGCCTGCGGCTGCGGACCACGCGCATCCTTCGCCGCGGCGCCGAGAAGATCGAGGGCGGGGCGCTGCTGACGTTCAAAGGCCCGGCCCGGCGGGGGGGGCGGGCCAAGGTGCGCACGGAACAACAGAGCCACGTCGGCGCCCCTGCGGTCGTCGCGGAGATACTGGCCGCTTGCGGCCTGGGGGAGATGGTGACGATCGTGAAACGGCGGTGCTCCTGGCGCCTGGGACGTTGCCGCGTGGAATTGGACCGCCTGCCCATTCTCGGCTGCTTTGTGGAGATCGAAGGCCCCAGCGCCAAAGCGATTTATTCCGCAGCCGGCCGGTTGGGCCTGCGCGGTGAACCCATCAAGACACACTACGTCCGTTTGCTCAAGGATTGCTGCCGCCATATCGGACAAACGTGTCGCGTGGTCCGCATGGACCGCTGCGACATCTCCTGCCGCCGCCCCGGCCGGCGGGGCGAGTAACCTCCCCGGCTGCGAACCGCTTGGATGCCCCAATCCTCACCTCAAGTCATCTATTGCGAGGAAATGGCCGATAAAAAAACCGGTACAACACGAGGAGAAAGGCCCCAGATGATCGTAGTTCACGTGACCCACGAGGCGGTGGAGAAGGTCGGAGGCATTGGCGCCGTCATAGCCGGGTTGGTGACGGCAGAGGCGTACGCCAAAGAGGTATCGCGAACCATCCTGCTTGGCCCGCTGCTCCAGACGGACCGTCCGGCCAACCTGCGGCTGGGCGAGGGAGGCAGGATCATCTACAGTTCCCTGGACGCCGTCTATACCCCTCCATGGCGCGAAAGGTTTATGCCCATCGAGCGGACCTTTGACGTTGGCATCATCTACGGCACGCGGCAGGTGCACGAGCCTTGCAACGGAAAGACCGTGGAGGTGGAAGTGCTGCTGGTGGATGTCTTCCACTCCAACAAGGACCGCCTCAACCTTTTCAAGGGCGAATTGTTCAAGAAATTCTCCGTGCCCTCCGAGCGGTTCGAGAACATCTGGGAGTACGAAGAATACGTCCGCCTGGCCGAACCCGGCATCGAGGCCCTGGGGGCGCTGGGCTGCTTCCAGAACGGCCAGCGAGTCGTGCTCCTGTCGCATGAATACATGGGCATGCCTACGGCGCTGAAGGCCGTGCTGGACGGAAAGCCCAACACGCGGACGGTCTTCTACGCCCACGAGGTCGCCTCCGTGCGCCCCATCGTCGAGAAGACCCCCGGGCACGACACGATGTTCTACAACGTCCTCAAGGCCGCCGACGCGGAAGGCAAAACGCTGGAGCAGATCTTCCCGCAGGTCTGGGACAACTATAAGCACCCGCTGGTCAAGGCCGCGCGCTACTGCGACCACATCTTCGCCGTGGGCGACTACATCGCCTGGGAGCTTCGCTTCCTGGACCCGCACTTCCGCACCATGGACATCGACCTGGTGTACAACGGCATCCCCACCCATCCGGTGGACATGCCCAACAAGAAGCTCTCCCAGCAGCGCATGCAGACTTATGCGGCCAACCTTTTTGGTCCCCAACCCACATGGGTCTTCAGCCATGTCGCCCGGCCGGTGCTCAGCAAGGGGATATGGCGCGACCTGGGCGTCCTGCATTGCATGGAGGGGATGCTGACGGAGCGGGAAGAGACTGCCGTCTACTTCATGCTCGGAACCCTCGGCGGGCAGCGTCGCAGCCAGGACATCCGCCACATGGAGCGGGTCTATGGTTGGCCCGTGACGCATGAGAAGGGCTACCCCGACCTCTGCGGGGGCGAGGAAATCCTGGGAGACATGATCGACGATTTCAACCGCCATCACCAGGCAGTCCGCGCCGTGCTGGTCAACCAGTGGGACTGGAACAGCCGGGTCTGCGGGCAACGCATGCCCGAGGAAATGACCTTCGCCGACATCCGCGCCGGAACGGATCTGGAATTCGGGCTAAGCGTTTACGAGCCGTTCGGAATCAGCCAGTTGGAACCGCTGAGTTTCGGCGCCTTGTGCGTGGTTTCCAGTGTCTGCGGCTGCGCGGGATTCGCCCGCCAGGCCGACAGAGAGGCAAACTTCGACAACATCATCGAGGCCGATTACCTCAACAACCCCATCGGTCTGGGCGTCGAGCAACTACTGCACCTCCCCGCCAGCGTGCGTGACAAGATCGAATCCGAGGAAAATCACCGCCTGGCCAGGATCATCATCGACCGCCTGCCTCGCCAAGAGCCGCTCTTGCAGCGGCGGGTACAGAGCGGATATGAACTAGCCCGGCGGATGAGCTGGGAACACGTCGTTGGTGAATACTTCCTGCCCAGCCTCAGCCGCGCGGCGACACGACATTAACGACGAAACCGCTCGACGAAACCACAATCTACCGGCCTTGATAGGCGGTACAGTAGCGCATAAACTGAATAGTGACCCTTGTAATGAGTCTTGGGTCTTTTTTGTTTTTGTCCAGGCCCGACCTTCCGCCGCCAGAAGCGGCAGGGCGGGGATTAGGAGTTTTCGGCATGAAGCTTTCCGCCGCCGCGGAGATTGCCATTCGCGGGGTGCTGGTTCTGGCCGAGCGAAACGGCCGGGGACCGGTCAGCCTCGACGTGATCTGCGCGCAGCGGGGACTGCCCAAACAGTACCTGGTGAAGATATTCTCGTCACTGGCGCGGGCGGACCTTATCATTCCGGTGCGGGGCAAGCACGGGGGTTATCTACTGGCCCGCGATGCGGATCGGATCACGTTGCTGGACGTCATTGAGGCGGTGGAAGGCCCGCTGGCGATAAACCTCTGCCAGCACAACCCGCCCAAGTGCGACCGCATGGACTGTTCGCTGCGGGGCCTGTGGGGCGAACTTCAGGGAGTCGTTCGTGAGAAACTGGGCACGATGACCTTGGCGCGATGCGTCGAGGCCGAAAAGACGGCCTCGCAGGCGCACGCCTGATGGTGTGGCAGGCAGGGCCATTTGGGTCACGTCCGATCACGAAGCTCGCCAAGAATAGCAAAAAATGAATCTCTTCCTTTGCGGCCTCTGAGGTCTTCGCCAGCTTGGTGATTCCGCCGGTCTTTTGCGAGAAGGAAAGAAAGACCTTTGGGGGGATTGCCTCTATCGGTACATCGTCCGCAGCCCGTCGGAGGGTGAAGGTCCGTGGCGGTTCAGCCGCGCGCGTTCCACCAACAGGAGCACCAGGAAGGTAACCCAGATCAGCAGCGCCAGGACCAGCAGAACCGGCAGCGAAATTCCGCTGACGCGCTGCCAGGGCGTTTCCTTGGCCTCCATGGCAGCGATATGACGGTAGGGCAGGTGCACCGCCCATGCCGCCAGTATCCCACCGATGGCGGCCACCAGGGTTTGAACCAACGCTGAAAACCAGGGCCACGAGATGCTCACCCGCTGGCGCGAACTGCGGAGCACCAGCAGCAACGATACCGTCAGCCAGAGGATGCCCGCCACGTCGAGGGCGACGCCCGCGTCGACAAAGACCACCCGGACGATGCGCGTGGCCAATGGCAGCGCCGGGTCGGAAACGTCGGAGAAGCTGATCAGGTCGCCGACCAAGGCGCGCGTCACTCCCGCCACCAGCGCCCAGGCCAGGTAGGCCACGCCCACCAAGGCCAGCGCCAGCCCCACATCCGTCCGAGTCGTACGCCGTAACCGTCCCAGCATGGCGGCCATTACACCACCACAACCCCCGCCGGTCAATGCCGCGCTCAAAGCACAAATGCGATGTTTTCATTGGCGCTGGCGAGGTGGTTGGCAATAATCGTCCCCAGCAGCCGTTGTTTTTTTCGATAGCGCGCCCCGGACAGGTGGTAAACGGCGGCTGTTTCGTCAAGAAGGAGGCTTTAGAGCCATGCTTTATCGTGACTTTGGCAGACTGGGCTGGAAGGTCTCGGCCATCGGGCTGGGCACGTGGAACCTCAGTAATCAGTGGGGGCCCGTTGATGACTCGACCGCCTACGAGACAGTCCGCGCTGCGTTGGATGGCGGGATGAACCTCATCGACACCGCCGAGGCGTATGGTATTCCCTTCGGTCTCTCGGAGCAGCGGCTGGGCGTGGCGCTGACGGGCATCCGCCACAAGGTTTTCATTGTCAGCAAGATCGGGCACTGGGGCCAGCGTATCGGCCACATGGTCCCCAAGACCCACCCGGAACTGGTCCGCCTCTGCGCCCACGCCATCCTCTACCGCCTGCGAACCGATTGGGTGGACATGATGCTCTGCCACGAAGGCCGGCCGGACAACCCCGATGTGTACCTGGACGCCTTCGAGGGGCTTAAGAAAGAGGGTAAGATTCGCGCCTACGGCATCTCCACCGACAGCCTGGAGATGCTCCGGCGGTTCAACGCGCGTGGCGCCTGCGAGGCGGTGGAGGTCAACTACTCGCTGCTGAACCGCTCCGCCGAAAAGGAACTGCTGCCGTACTGCCGCGAAAACGGTATCGCGGTGCTCATCCGCGGACCGTTGGCGATGGGGATGCTGTCGGGGAAATACTCAGCCGATTCGGTGTTCACCGATTCGGTGCGGGCCTCCTGGAACACCAAAGAGCAGGCCCACGAACGGTTCCTCCGCCAGGCGGCCAAGGTGGAGAAACTCAAGGCGGTGTTGAAACCCGGTTCGGAGATGATCGCCGCCGCCCTGCGGTTCGTGATCTCGCATCCGGCCTGTCCGGTGGCGATCCCGGGCGCTAAATCTCCCGCCCAGGCCGCCATGAACGCCAGCGCGGGCGATAGGGCACTGTCCGAACAGGAAATCGCCCAATTAACGTCGCTGGTGGAATAGCGGCAACGGCCTTGCGACGGTCCGTAATCACCCCGCCGGGACACGCGGGAAATATTTTGCGGTCTTGTGAGACAAGGATTGAAAGACCCGCAATCGGGGCCATGTTGTTGACACCCCTCCGGGCGGGCCTATAATCGCAGCCGGTGGGTGTTTCGGTGTTGTCGCACCCGCCGCCGCGGCATCGCCGGCGAGAATGTGGAGTGGTTCTGCCGCGGCGTGGAGCCGGCCCTTACGTGCGTTTCTGCAAGATGGAGAGGCTCTCATGGTGACAGATCGAATGGAACCGTCCCGCAGGGTGTCCTTGGCCGCCGCCTGTGTGCTTGGAGCGGTGGTGTTGGTGGGCGTGGCGACGATGGCCCTAGGCCAGGAGGCGGCCTCAGCGCCCTCTGCCCCGGCCAGCCAGGCATCCGTTTCACAAGACAGTGTCCAGATCACCGCCTGTTGGGAGGATTTTATCCACGGCATCAAGGTGGCCCGCGAGGAAATGGCCTACAGCAACGGTCTGAAGCTGCTGGACTATCCCTCCGCCGCCAGAGAGGTCTATCTGCTGTCGGTCAAAACACCCGACGCCGAAGCCGTCCTGGCCCGCGGCGAGAAGCTCAAGGACATGGCCCCCATCATCGAGCACATCCGCAAGATGATCGAGATGGGTTATCAGTCCGAGCGGTCCGACCCCAATCAGATCGCCAACTCCATCGACCTGCTGGCCAAGAGCTTGCGTGCCTACGAAATCGGCGCCTCGCGCCTGGAACAGAGCGGCGAATACGCCATGCCGCAATTGGTAGCCAAACTGATCGATCCGCAAACGCCCGCCTCGCTGACGGAGCGGATCGTCAACGTGATGCCTCGCATGGGTAAGGGAATCGTCCGGCCGTTGTCGGAAGTGCTTCAGTGCCAGGACCCGCGCGTGCTGGAGATCGCCGCCAATGTCCTGGGGCAAATTCGCTACCCCGATGCGGCGCCGTTCCTCAAAGAACTTTTAGAGCGCAAAGGCGTGCTGGACCGCACGCGACAGGTCGCCACCGCGGCGATGATTTCATGCGCGGGCAAGGCGGCGATGGAAAAGCCCACCGCCAGCCTGTTTTATGAACTGGCGGAGAAATACTACAACCAGCAGCCCTCCGTCGCCCCGGATCAGCGACTCGGTACGGCCAACGTCTGGTACTGGCGCGAGGGGCTTGGATTGGATATACGGTCCGTTCCGCGGGCGATCTTCTGCGATGTTTATGCGATGCGCCTGGCCCGCCGCGCCTTGTCGCACGACGGCGGATTCCACCCGGCCGTGTCGCTGTGGCTGGCTGCCAGGCTTCGCAGGGATATCGACCTGCCCGCCGGCGCCGCCGACCCGACACAGGAAGCAGACGCTCCCACCGGGCGGTTCTACGCCCTTGCCGGTAGCGCTAGTTATCTCCAGGACGTGCTGGGCAGGGCCTTGCGCGACGGCAACAGCGCCTTGGCCATCCGGGCCATCGACGCCCTCTCGCGGACCGCCGGCGCCGCCAGCCTGGTGGAATCGTCCGCTGCCGTCGGCAGTCCATTAGTGGAGGCCCTGACGAACTCCGACAGGGAGGTCCGTTTCCTGGCGGGGTTGACCTTGGCGACGGCGTTGCCGGCCAAGCGATTCGCGGGCGACGAAAAGGTTATCGCGGTGCTCAACGAGGCGCTGCGGCAAAGCGCCGGCAAACGGGCGCTGGTGATTGCCGCCGATGGTGATCAGCGAAACTTGCTGAAGGACGCCGCGCGAACGGCGGGCTACGACGTGATGGACCAGGCGGAAATGACCAAGGCCCTGGCCGTGGCAAGGGAGGCCGCGGGGCTGGACGTCATCCTGCTGGGCAAAAATCCTCCTCCGGCCGCCGCCATCCTGGCGCTGAGGTCGGAAATGTATCTGGCGGCCGTGCCGATAGTGGCGGCCTCTGCCGATGCGGAACTGCCCGCCCTGGCCAAGTCTGACGGGCGCGTGGTAATTACCGCCGAATCGGCCGGGTCGGCCGCGGTGACCGCCGCGCTAGTGGCGGCAGCCAAGATTGTCGGCGTTTCTGCGATGGATGCCCCGGCTGCGGCGTCATGGACCATCCGCGCCGCCAATGCCGTTGCCTTGCTGGGCATGACGGCCAATCCCGTCTATGACCTCTCCCGCACGCGCGGCGCCCTCACTGCCGTCCTGTCCGATCGAAACGCAGAGGTCATGATGTCCGCGGCAAAAGCTCTGGCCTCGATGGGCGGCGCAGGCGCGCAACAGGCCCTGGCCGACGCGGCAATGGACGCCAAGACCCCCGAAAAGACACGCATTGAGGTTTTCAAGCTCCTGGGCGCGTCGCTGAGGAGATTCGGCTGCCAACTGACCGATTCGCACACCCAGGCCGTGGTTTCCGCCGTCATCGACCCCAAGCAGCCGCAATCCATTCGCGACGCCGCCGCCGAAGTCCTGGGCGCCATGGACCTGCCCAGCGGGCAGATCAAGGCCCTGATCCTGGAAAGCTCCCCGAAGGATTAGAGCACTTCACGCTCGCCTGTATTCGCCGGTCTGCCTGCGGCTTCGCCCTGCCGCGTCGGCCTGCATCGCCAGAATTGCCGGTAGTTGCGGAACGCCCCGTATTCAAACCGGACGTCATAGTCCGCCGCGCTCTGCCAGCGGGCCAGTCCGCCCAGCATCGCGTCGCAAAAAAAGACGGTTCCCAATCGGCCGGCGTCTCCATGCGACAATGGCATACATCGCACGGACGCAGGGGCAGCGACGGGAAGGAATGCAATTGGCCGCCGCGATGGAATCCGAGGTTCCAGGGCGATACAATGTGCGGCACGAGGCGGCCAGGCCGCTGGGGTGCAAACGATGGCAGGTGGCATCTATTGGATATTGGCGGTGGTGATGGGCATGGGGGGCCTGGTCTTGTGGACCAGGCGGCGATTCCGGGCCGGGAATCGCGGGCCTTCTCCACGGGACATGGCGGGTTTTACCATCGAAGGTTTGGAACGGATGCTGGCGGAAGGGCAGATCAGCCCACAGGAGTTTGCGGCCTTGCGGGCGGAGGTACTGCGGCGGTCGGTGGAAGGGTCATCCGGCGGCGGTTGGCCTTCAAGTGCCCCCCCTGTTCGTGACGATGGAACAACAGGCAACCAAAGAGGTTAGTCTCCCGGGTTTGGCGATCCGGCTGACCTGGCGATGCGGAAAGGGATGGAATGAGCGATTCACCGAATGGTCCTAAAGGCCCGATCAAGGGCAATGGCGAAGGCAGCGGGCGAAAACGATCTTCCGGGGTGTGCAGCTTCTGCCACCGCGGGGGCGACGACGCCGGTCCGATCGTAGAAGGCCCCAGCGGCGTCTATATCTGCGCCGGTTGCGTGGAGCTTTGCCACAACATCATCCGCCAGGAGCAGCGGAAGACCGCCACGGCCGTGCCGATGTTCACCAAGATTCCTACCCCCCGGCAGATCAAGGAGTTCCTGGACCAGTACGTCATCGGCCAGGAACACGCCAAGCGGGTGCTGTCGGTTGCCGTGCACAACCACTACAAGCGCCTCACCCACGCCGAGGCCGAAGATACCGAGAGCATCGAGATCGACAAGTCCAACGTGCTGCTGATCGGACCGACCGGGTGCGGAAAAACGCTGCTGGCCCGCTCCCTGGCGAGGGTGCTCAACGTGCCCTTCGCCATCGGCGACGCCACCACGCTCACCGAGGCCGGATATGTCGGGGAAGACGTGGAGAACATCCTGCTGCGCCTGCTCCAGGCGGCCGACTACGACCTGGAGGCCGCACAGCGGGGCATCATCTACATCGACGA
>PMBX01000151.1 GCA_003153915.1 Phycisphaerales bacterium | reverse complement strand
ACCACTACGGGCTTGGTCAGCGGCGAATGCGGGCAAATGCTGCCGTCTGTTCCCTAACGGCGCGTTCAGTCGGAAGCCGCTCGAGGGAGCTGGCGCCGTAGAAACCGTCGATGCCCCGGCAATGCTTCAGGACGTACTCGGCGTCCGGCGGCTCGGCGATGGGACCGCCGTGGCAGAGCACGATAATGTCCTTGCGGATGCCTTTGGCTGTCTTGACGATCTCGTCAATCGCAGGCACGCATTGATCCAGCGTCTTGGCTGTCCGAGCGCCGATCGAACCGCTGGTGGTCAATCCCATGTGGGCAACCAGGATGTCCGCCCCGGCCTTGGTCATCTTGGCCGCATCGGCGGCGTCGAAGACATAGGGCGTGGTCAGCAGGTCCATTTCGCGGGCCAGGGCGATCATCTCCACTTCCTTGGCATACCCCATGTTCGTCTCTTCGAGATTGGCTCGAAACACGCCGTCGATCAGGCCGACCGTCGGAAAGTTCTGTACACCGGCGAAGCCCGCCGCCTTGACCTGGGCCAGGAACTTGTCCATCAACCGCATCGGGTCGGTACCGCAGACGCCCGCCAGAACAGGCGTCTTCTTCACTACCGGCAGTACCTCGCTGGCCATGTCTAGCACGATCGCATTGGCGTCGCCATATGGCATGAGGCCAGCCAGGCTGCCGTGGCCGGCCATGCGGAAGCGGCCGGAATTGTAGATGACTATCAGGTCGATTCCGCCGGCCTCCTCGCACTTGGCGCTGATGCCGGCGCCGGCCCCGCCACCGATGATCGGCTCGCCGCGGACGATTTTCTCTCTAAACCGGTTCAGGATGCCGGTCCTGGATTCCGTCATGTTAAGTCCTTTCGGGCCCTTTGCCCATCTTTCATGCTCGCCAGCAGCGTTTCGGCGCAGCGGGCGGAGAAGGCCGGGGCGTTAACGTCGCAATCCATCTCGATCAGCGGGATGTCCTTGCGAAGATGCTTCTTGAGGTTCTCAAATATCGCGATGTTCGCCTGCGGCAAATGGAAAGGTTTGCCCGGCAGGTCGATCATGCTCACGCCACGCAGGGGAATCAGCACCGTTACCGGGCCGGTGCTGCCGTTGAGCTTCTCAGCGAGAATCTTCCCCAGTTGCGCACATTCCCGCACATCGGTCCGCATCAGCGTGACGTTCGGGTTGTGCTGATAGAAGGTCCGCCCCTTGAACTTGGCCGGAACGGTCTCTGGGGCCCAGAAGTTGACCATGTCCAGGCAGCCAGGAGCCACGATGGCGGGCGTACCCGTTCGGGCGGCTGCCTCCAGCCGAGTCGGTCCCGCGCTGAAGACCCCGCCGACCAACTCGTCGGCCCATTCGGTGGTGGTGATGTCCAAGACGCCGGCGACGAGCTTCGCCTCTACAAGGCTTTCCATGGTCCGGCCCCCGCCGCCGGTGCAGTGAAAGACCAGCACCTCGTAGCCGGCCTTTTCCATGATGGCCTTGGCGGCGTTGACGCAGGGAGTAGTGTTGCCGAACATGCTTGCGACGACCAATGGCTTGTCCGAGCCGGGAGGGATAGCCGCTTCGACCATCCCGCAGATGGCCCCGGCGGCGCGGGCGAAGACTTCTCGGCTGATGCGGTTGATCCCAGCGACGTCCACGATGCTGGGGACCATGACGATGTCCTTGACACCCACGTAGCCCGATACGTCGCCACCGGCGCAGGTGGAGACCATCACCTTGGGAACGCCCAGGGGCAGCGCCCGCATCGCAGTGCAGGCCACGCTCGTGCCGCCTGTGCCGCCCAGGGCGATCACGCCGTCGAACTTCTTCTGGGCATAAAGTTGCGTCAACATGACGGCAGCGCCGAGGCCCATCGCCGCCATCGCCTGGCCGCGATCCTTCTTGCTGACCAGGTCGGTCAAGAGCGCGCCCCCGGCGGCGGCCACCTCGGTTCTAGATACATCCGCCGGGATGACCGGCGGTTCCAACACGCCCGTGTCAATCAGCAGCGTCTTGTGCCCGTGGGCCTCGATGCACTCCTTCAGGAACGCGTACTCCGCGCCCTTGGTATCCAGAGAACCCAGCATCGCGATCGTCTTGTTCATGGCCAGATGTCCTCGTCGGTTGAAGACAGATCCTTCATATCCGCGAAATCATGCTCACGTTGAGCCGGCGGCCCTTTCGACCGGCAACTCCTTGCCGTCGGAATCCTGCTGCAAGGTTGCCCGAAACGCCCCGCAGCATGAAGACATCTTCCCGCAGTATCCCGACGGCTTCAACAGGTTTCCTGGGCAGTTAAATGGGCCAAGTTACCTTCGGCCCATCGCCCGGAAACACGGGCTTGCCGGGCAGCCGTTCCTTGAGCATCTCCACCTGAAGCTTGAGGAACCGGATATGCACGTCTCGCTTTATCGACCACGCCTCATGGAGCAACACCAACATCGCCGTCAGCCATCCGGGAAGCATCGATACGCCCTCCGTCACGCTGAACGTAGGTTCAGTATTGGTAACGGGCCGACATTTTGGAGCACCGCCAAGAACGATGCAACTCCACGCCCCGGTTCGCTCCTTTGGCCATGTCGCGCCTTCATAATCCGCAAAGTGTCCCGGACGCTTCCGCAAGTCCGATTAAGAGGTAGAGACATCCGGTGACTTCCGCCGTGTTCATGTCTCATACTTGGGGTGTGGTTTCAGGTGGCCGTGGACCGCTCTAGGTCTGTCCCCACCCGGGAAAACGCGCCTTCCCGAGCCAACTGCGGGCTTGGACGCTGTTGGGAGGGCTTGGCAAGGACTTGGGACGCCGAGAATTCGCTTGGCTAAACACCCAAGCCTGGTAAGAATCAAGAACATCGCTGGCGGTGGTTGTCGGCGAGTAGTGATCTGGGAAATGTCGGATAACATCCGCATACGCGGGAGGAACATAATGCTTGCCACATTATCCATTCTAGCCATGACGACGGAAGCCTACCTCGCCACATCCCATTGGGCCGTATTCCTGACGATAGTGGCCTTCATCCTGATTATCCCGTCAATACGCATTATCGGACCGACAGAGGTGGGTCTTGTGATGAAGAGGTTCTCGTTTAAAAAACTCACTGAGGAAAACCCCATCGCGTTCCATGGCGAGGCCGGCTATCAGGCGGACCTGCTGATGCCCGGGTGGCGGTGGAAGTTCTGGGTTGTCTATAGCGTCAGGAAATTCCCGTGGGTGCAGATACCGGCGGGTCAGATAGGCGTCGTCATAGCCCCGGTGGGCCAGCCGTTACCTATCGGTGCAAAATCCGCCGTCTACAAGAGCGAGTTCGGCGATTTCGCGAACCTGCGGCAGTTTGTCGAACCGGGAGGACAGAAAGGTGTTCAGCGGCCTGTGCTTCCGCCCGGCACGCTGCTGCCTATCCATCCGGCCGCATTCCTGGTCATCACGAGAAATGGGACTTACGGCGTACCACTGTCACCCGAGCTTTTAAAGATGAGGGACAAACAAGGGATGCTCACGTCGGTATCATTTGGGCTTGCGCCGGAGCGGCTGAACATCGTAAGGATAGAGCCAAAGGCTTCCAGTGAAGCGGGAACCTATGACACCGTCGGGATCGTCACGACATACGAGGGCCAGCCGTTGCCATCCGGCAGTATCGCGGGGCGGCTCGGCGGCTTCACCGATATCGAGAAGATGGAAAAAGCCGGCTCGGACAACGCGCAGCTTATCGAAGTGGTGCTGGGCAGCAAGAACGACCTGCATAACAACTACCAGGATTTCCAGCAGTTCCTCGACAACGGGGGCAAGATAGGTCTTCAGCATGACCCGCTCTTGTACGGGGCATACAACTTGAACCCATTCCTGGTTTCAGTCGAGATAGTGCCGATGCTGGTGATAGAACAGGGGCAGGTTGCGGTGATTAAATCATACGTCGGGCTTGTGTCAGAAGACACATCGGGCGATGAGTTCAAATTCGGCACGCTTGTGAAGCCGGGTCACAGGGGTATCTGGGAAGAACCGCTACGGACAGGCAAGTATCCCATCAATCCG
>PMBX01000037.1:3996-4117 GCA_003153915.1 Phycisphaerales bacterium | reverse complement strand
GCCAACGGCACCAATCCCAATGTTGCTGACAACAATGGCGACATCGATGGTGACGGCTACACCAACCTGGAAGAGTACATCAACTCGCTATGATGTGCTCCTCAACCGGTCCAGGGATCAG
>PMBX01000037.1:0-3971 GCA_003153915.1 Phycisphaerales bacterium | reverse complement strand
GAGATGTTGTCGGATGGCTTGTCGCTGGGGGGCGCGGAACCGGTGAAACGGTTCGGCCATGAAATCACTGCAAATCCCCAGGCAAGACAGGGAGCACTTGATGCCCTTGATGAGGCTGGAGCGGAATCGCCCCACGCGGTAGATGGTGGCGTGGATGTCGGCCAGCCGCCCGGCCGCTTCGGCCAGGGCTTGTGCGTCGCCGGTGACGGCGGCGTTATACAGACCCACGTATAGTCGCGGATGGATATTGGCCCCGCCGCAGACGCCCCCGGAGGCCCCTTCACGCAGCGCCTCCACGAGCAGGACCTCCGATCCCATCAGCAGCGTAAAACCGCCTCGATGGTTGAACGTCTTTAGCAGGCCGCGGAAGTAGTCCAGGTTTGCGGAGCTGTCCTTCAAGCCGGCCAGGTTGGGTATCTCGGCGGCGGCGCGGACGGTGTCCGGCTCGAACATCAGTTCATTGCGTCCGGGCATGTTGTAGAGGAAAGTCGGCAATTCCAGCAGGGGCACGATGTGCCGGAGGTATTCCAACAGTTCGTCCTGGCCGGCAGGGAAGTAATAGGGGGCAGCCAGCACGATGCCAGCGGCGCCGGTGGAGCGAGCGTAATGGGCGAGATTGACCGTCTCGACGAAGGCGGTATCCGTCACGCCGACCAGTACGGGAATCCTGCCGGCAACCTGGTTACAGGTCCGCTCGATCAGTTCGCGGCGCAGGCGATAGCTCAGGCTTGGCGCCTCGCCGGTAGTGCCCAGAATGAATAGGCCATGCACCCCGCCGGCAAGGATATGCTCGATAAGCCGCTCCAGGCCGGGGACATCCAGGGTGTCGCGGTCCAGCAGGGGCGTGACCATCGGGGGGATGATCCCCCGCAGCGGTTTGGGCAATTGGGCAGCCATCACAACATCCTATAAGGCCGGACAGGCGGTCGCGCCGGCCTGTCGCGTGCGTCAGGCTTATCTCGGGACAGCCGGGTGGGGCGTCTTTAGCCAGGCGAGGTTGAACTCGTAATGCTGGCGGCTTGAAATCAGGTGGATCACCCCGTTGGCGGCCTGGCAGCAGGCCATGTATCCGGCAGGCTCGGCGGTGGAGAAGCTCATCACAAAGTGGCGATAGTCGGTGGTGTTGACGTCCCGGCCGGGACCGTCGTCGCTGATGAGCCGGCGGACCGGCCAGGTCGCTCCCTCGTCAAATGACAGCGCCGCGTATAGCCCGGCCACGTCGCGGTTGCGGCCCGATTCATCGGTGATCGTCATCGCCTGGGCGAAGGCGGCGAAGAAGATCGGTCCTTCCCGGAGGCGTTTGAGCACCATTCGCTGGCCGCCGCTGATGGGTTGGAATTCGCTGGGTCGGTACTGCCAGGTCTTACCCATGTCTTGCGAGATGCTCATGGGCATTTTCCCGTCGATCTCCTGGTAGCGGCCCAGCGCCAGGATTCGCCCGTCGCGGAGCATCACCACGCCGGCGTGTATGCCGCGGATCAATCCGCCGGGGGTCTGCCAGGTAGCTCCGCCGTCGCGGCTGATGTAGAGCGTCGTGTAATCGTTGATGTCGGATGGCAGGATAATCAGTCCGCTGGAATCACCGGAGACGGATTCGGTGGGCATGGTTCCCACGCCGTGGGCGGGGTTGATAAGGCGGGCCTTGGACCATGTCACTCCATTGTCCCGGCTGGTGCGCATCAACAGGGCCAGGTTGCCCCACGTCGCCGCAGCGGAGATGCCGTTGAAATGATAGATGGTCTGCCCGTCGCACCAGATAGCCGGGGCGTGGTTGTTGCGGTCCGGCGCGCCCCAGAAGAAATCCGCCGCGTCCCAATCCTGGCTTCCCCAGCGAAGCCGGCTGGCGGCAACGACCAACTCGCGGGTGTGCTCCTGGAAGGTAGAATACCAGATCGCCAGCAGGTCGCCGTTTGGGCACTGGCAGATGCCCGCGTCATGATTGTGCGCGGGGAACAACGGCCCGTTGGCCGATTCGGGGATCTTCACATAGGGTCGCGGGCCTTTGAAGTAGGGCTTTTCGGGATCCGGGCCGCAGTTCAACTCGCCAGGGCGGTCCTGCTTGACGTCCTTTTGCCAGATTCGCGTTTCCACCCCTCCGAGCCGCGCGCGGGGCATCTCGCCGACCGCGACGCGGAAACCGATGATCCAGCTTCGATCTTCCGGGAGCGTCGCGGCGCGGTTGGCCGAACGCAAGTGATAGATATCGCTGCTGTGGCTGCCGCCGCGGGCGACCTTGAAATCGCCCTCCATCCTGCCGGCAGGGTCGTTTGCTTCGTCGGCGGGGTAAGGTCCGTACCAGTCCAGGCACCATTCCTCCACATTCCCGTGCATGTCGTATAGGCCCCAGGGGTTTGCCGGAGTCTTACCTACGTGCAGGGGCACGACCTTGCTGAACTGGTCGCGCATGCGGTCGGGATACCAGCTTGGCCCGGGGTTGTTGCGATATTCCGCCGGCCAGGTCTCCCCGGTATGAAACGCTGTCGTCGTCCCGGCCCGGCAGGCGTATTCCCATTCGGCCTCGCTAGGCAGCCGGTAGGGCAGGCCCTCCTTGCGGGCCAGCCATTCGCAGAACGCCGCCGCCTCGGCCCAGCTTACGAACACCACGGCCTCATCGTCGTCACGGGAGAAGCCCTCCTTGCCGCGCAACTGGCGATGGGCGGGGTCGAACTGCTCGTACTGGGCGTTGGTTACTTCCAACGCGCCCAGGTAAAACGCCTTGGTGATGTTGACCTTGTGGACGGGGCGTTCGTCAAAGTCCCCCCGCGCCATGTGCCGCCGGCGCGATGAGACCTCCTCGGCCAGCGGCTGATCGTTGCCCATCATGAAACTGCCCGGTTCAATGCGGATCAGCTTCATGCCTAGGGAGTTGGTAAGTTCCTTTTCCAAGGGAAGCATGAACGCGACGCTCCTTTGGTTCCCGGCCCGAGCCGGTTATATGAGAATCCTACCCAGCCGGGCGGTGGTTTCCAACCCTCAGCGAATGGAAGGGTGACGGGGCTCCATCCCGCCACCTTGGGTCCCATTACTCACGTTTCCCCCATGGTTTTCCGCATGATGCCGGACAGGTTGGCGGCCATCTCGGCGAAGCCGTCGTCGGTGGGGTGGACCAGGTCTTGCGACAGGCCGGCAGGGTTACGCAGGAGGTCTCGCCCGTCGATGTGCACGAGGCGGGGCAGCTTGGCGTCTGCGACGGCTTGGCGGACCACGTCGCGGAAGCCACGGCATGTTTGCATCGGTTTCTCTGTCAGGTCCGCGTAGAAGGTAAACAGGTCGATGCAGAATATCCACTTGTCGCGATGCGCGGAGGCGATGATGTCGATGAACCGCCGCACGGCAGCGTCGAGGCGATCGAGCGGCCAATTGCCGACGTTGATGCCCATCTCCAGGGTGGCGAAGTCCCAATCGCCGCGAGCGGCGAGGTAGCGGGCCATGGTTTCTTCCATATGCGCCCCGCCGCCGTAACCCTGGTTAATCAGGTCGGCCTGGAGATGCCGGGCCGTCAACATGGAATAGATTCCACTGGGCCGGCAGGCGTTGGCCCCGTGCGTGATGGACGAGCCATAAGCCAGGTACTTGCGGGCGGGGGATTGCTCGCGGCGGGGGGGCGTCATTTCCCCCTCGACGCCCACCAGGCGCATCGGGATCGTCGCCGGGAGAATCACGCGCGTCAGGCGGGAATCAAAGGGCAGTTTGTGTTCCACGGCGATCTGTTCCAGTTTGGCTTGATTGGGGCTAAGGGAGATGGGAATCGCGGTGGGTTCCTTGCCTAGGACCGCCGCCTTCATTCGAAAACAGCCCTGGTACACCTCGACGGTCAAGGGGGTGACGTCGCCGCCTTCTGCGGCCAGGATGACCTCGGCCTTGCCGCCCTCGGCGAGGTTGAAGCGAATCTCGCAGCCGGCGGGATAAATGGTGCAACCCTTGGCGGCGTCGTTCAAGGTTGCCCGCAGGTCGGCGGGGAGGCGAAGCAT
>PMBX01000255.1 GCA_003153915.1 Phycisphaerales bacterium | reverse complement strand
TACTTGTCCAGGTAATACTTGCTCCGCCGGCCTGATCGCAGCAGGAAGTCGCCTTCCAGGTACGCCACGGCCTTGATCCTGCCGGCCAACTCCGCCTTGTCCATGACCTGTCTCCTTGTCGCCGCCTTGGGACGACGCCTGTCATCGCGGCATGGTGGGGATGATCTTACCGAATCGCAGTCGAGGTTGACCATCACCTTTGTGAACTTCGATCTCTTGGTGATCTTGTGATAATTACCAATCGCCAAGATCACCAAGGCCACAAAACATTATGAATCATCATTGTCCTTTGTGTTCTTCGAGGTCTTCGTGACCATTCCGGGCCGAAGGGGAGTCCCAAATCGCCCGGCCCCAGGCACGGAGCATGGCCAGACGGCTGGTTTCTGATTCGTTGAATCGCAGGAGGCTCTCAGCCGGCAGGGCGTTATTGAGTCCCTCTGCCGCCGCCAACTGATCGAGGCACTCTCGCGCCGCCCCGGCCGAGACGAGCATCTGGGCGTAATCCAGGCGGAGACGAGGGTTGGCCGGATCGAGTCTCTCCGTTGCTCGTCGCATGAAGCTGACGGCCAGGCGAAGTTCCTCGGCGGGCGGGGACAGCTTGGCGGCCCGCCTCCAGGCGGTAGCGGCCTCTGCCGTCTGCCCGGCGCGCCAGTGTGCCTCGGCTAGATGGGCCGCAAGGACGGCCGAATCGGGGTCCGAGGCGATTGCCTTGGCCAGCCATTCCACGGCCTGTTTGTGGTCGCCACGGTCCAATAACAGACCGGCTAATTGGGACATCGCATCCGTCGCTCCCGCTTCCGCCGCTTGGCGACAGGATTCCTCCTGCTCAGCTTCGACGCCGCCCGGGCCGTTCCAGGAATATGTAAAAGAATCCTGGACCGCCCGTGCCCACTCGATGTTGGCCAACAGTTGCAAGTGCCCGTGGTAGGCCCCGTCGCGGCAGGCGGCCTCCAAGGCCCACTGACCGGCTCGGGCCAGGCCGTCGAGGGCTTTGGGGCCTTGGCGGGGGCAGCCGGCCAGGATCACGCCGGCAGCGTCGCTTGCCGACCAGGGGTCCAGCCCGTCCGCTATCGCCGCCTGTTCGGCCAGCAACGTCGCCTTTGGGATGTCCCCAGACGCCAGGGCCGCGGCGGCGGAGTCGGTTCGTGTGATCCTGCGATACACCGGCTGCCAGAGGACCACCACGATTGTCGCCAGGAAAGCCATAGCGCCGACGGCTTTTAGCCACCGAATGCGCGACAGGTCGAGTTCTTTGACTGGTCCAGCCACAGCCAGGCAAGCCCCCGCCGACACCCAGAACACCATCGCCGCCCCCGGCGCCCAGGGGGAAATCTCGATCATCCCATGCAACATGAATCCCGCCGTCCCCGCCGCCAACGCGATGCGGGAAAAGTCCGATGTAAGGGCCGCGCCAGTGGCGCCGTTGACGGATGGCCAGCGCCACCCAATCCAAAGGGCGGCCATCATCATTACGGCGAACACGACAACCGGCAGGACCGTGTCGAATACAAAAAACGCCCCATGGACCGTCGAACCAGCCACCAAGGCCCGCGTCGCCAGCGCAGCGGCTGCGGTGCAGGCGATCAACACCGGCGGGGACGGGGATGGCGTGGCCCAGTCAAGCGGTGGTGTCTGCGTGTCGCGTCTGGGCCTGGCCAAGGCCGCCAGGACATAGGCCACGATCGCCAGGTACATCGCGCCGCCCGGTAGGCCGTATTGCGTTGCCGCATGGACGATGACGTTGTGGGGGTCCTTGACCGCTTCCTCGGCGCCGGCTGGGCGGACCTGGAGATACGCGGAGGCGAAATTGCCGGGACCGGCGCCCAGCCACGGATGCCGCATCGCGATCCTGGCCCCGCCGGTCCAGTAATACCAGCGGAAGGCCATCGTCTTGGTCGGCAGGCTGCCGCGCGACAGCCCGTAGGCCACTACCGCACCAGCCGCCAGAGCGAACACCACCGCCATCGCGATGACGGCCTTGCGCCAGTGAACGGCCAGGGTGTTTTTCCACCTCACTACCGCGGCCATGACCAGTAAGAAAACCGCCGCGGCGACGATGCCCCCGCGGCTACGAGACAAAACCAGCGCCACGGCACATGCGATAGCAAGAAGCCACGCCAGTCCCGCGGCCAGGGCAGGCAGATGGACCTGGCCCGCTCTACGCTGGTCCGCACCGGCCCGCCAGGTGGCGACGGCCAGGCGGGTTTTATCCGCAGCCAGGCCCACCGCCGCCAGCATCGCGATAACCAGCAGCGAGGCATAAAGATTGGACATTACAAAAAAACCCGTGGGGGTCGTGGCGCGCAGGCGAGCCTCGAAGACGGCAGACGCCGCCGATCCGCTCGAGAAGCCCAGTTCCGCCAAGCGAACGGCGCGATTGGCCTGGAAGTCGCCGATCCGCTCCGGTATCTCCACGCCCACCTGCCAGAAGCCCTTGACCGCCAGTACCCCGCCGATGGCCGCCAGCAATGCCGTAAACGCGACAAACCTTCCCTTGTCGCCTAGCAGTTGCACAGCCAGCAGGCAGGCCCACATCAGCGCCAGTTGCTCGATCCATGCGTCCAGGGCGCTCCGCTTGTCCGATGCCGCCAAAGCCGCCAGCAGGCTCCAGACGGCCAATACCGCGATCATTACCGCCAGGACGGGATGCTTGACGGTCAACCGGCCCGACAGCGCCCCGCCCGCCAGCCACAGCCCGACCGCCAAAATGATCAACGGGGGAAATGTCACCCTCGCCAATTCCTCGCGTCCGGCGCTGGGAGTCGGTGCGTTCGTATCGCCGCCGCCTGGCGTCGCGGACCTCAGCAGCGAGTCGCGGTAAGGCATCTCGCTGATAAACACCCTCGCCGCCATGCAGGACAGCAGCACCACCATCGCCGCGTTGCGGCAGAATTCGCTCGCCCGCGACCGGCCTGTCGCGGCCAGATGGAATGATTGGTTCATTGCCTCGCGTCGCCGCCTTCCAGCAGGGCGACGATCAAGAGGGTGATGAGGGTCTGAAGGAACACAAGCACCGCGCCCGTCGTCCCCGTTACGTGCGGCAGCAGCGAGGCAGAAATCGCCGTCCCCGCCGTGCAGAAGTAGATGGTCAGCACGGCGGAGCGCGGTTTCATCCCGCGGCGCACCAGTCGATGCGAGAAGTGCCGCCGGTCGCCAACCATGGGGTTTCGCCGCTCGACGATCCGCAGCAGGATCACGCTGGCCATGTCGTATAGGGGAACGGCCATCAACACAAGCGGGACGAAGATGCCATACAGATAAAACGGCTGGCCCGGCTGAACGTACGTCGTCAGGCAGCTTACCACCGCCAGCAGGTATCCGATCACCAGCGCGCCCGCGTCGCCCAGATAGGTTCCCGCCGGAGGGAAGTTATACGGCAGGAAACCCAGGACCGCCCCCAGGATCAGGCACAGCCAGGCCGCGACGAACACCTGGCCTATGCTGGCTGCCGCCCCCAGCAACGCCGCGGCGCAGATGGCCGCCACGCCGGTGGACAGCCCGTCCATGTTGTCCAGGAAGTTGAACGCGTTGGTGATCGCCGTCAGCCAGAGGATCGAGGCGATCACGCTGAATGTGGGACCAGCCGCCGTCAGCACGCGAACGCGGAAGAAGATCACCACCGCCCCGCAGACGGCCAGCTCGGAAACCAGTTTCAGCCAAGCTCCCAAGTTCCGCCGGTCGTCGATGAGCCCGATGACGTGCAGAACCATCGCCCCGGCGAGGATGCCCAACGCCTGATGTGCCTTGGCTGAGGCGCCGCCGATGTGGACGGCAAGTTGGCTGGGAAGCCAGCCAGGCGCTCCCCCGAGCGACCACAGCCGCGCCAAGGCCATCGCCAGGACGCTGGGGAGCAAAATGGCTGCGAAAACGGCGCATCCGCCCAGCAGCGGAACCGGGTGTACGTGGGCCTTGTGTCGCTGAGGCACGTCCAGCATCCCGATCCGCTCGGCCAGCCGCTGCGTGACGGGCGTGGCCAACGCCGAAATCGTAAACGCCAACAACACCGTGGCTACGCCGCACCAGACGATCATGCGGAACGCTCCTTTCGCTGCGAGTCCATCAGACGCTGGCGAACCGACGACAGGAAGGGATGATATCGCGCGGAAGCAAAATCGGGAAACGTCCAAGCCAGCCCGTCCCATCGGCCCTTATGGTACATCAACGTCACCTCGCCGTAGACCCCCCTTGCCAGATAGATGCGGTGCGAGAAGTTCTTCATGCTCGCCAGCACGAGTTTGGACGACTCGACGTAGCCGGGGTCCAGGTTGATAGGCCGGGCGGGTTGGCCTCCGCCGCGGGCGGCGAACTCGGCCTCGATGGCGTTGGTGGCCAGCTTGGCCTCCACCAGCGCCGCCGGGTCGATCAATCGCTCAAAGCCCGCGAAGCGACGATACAGCGGGCTGCCCATCTGGAGGTCGTAGTAATGCGTGAAATCGAAGGGCATGGTTTCGCTGAGCACATCGACGGGTCCGAATCGCCCCGCCAACGCCTCCAGCGCCGCGTCGAACAACTCCACCCGCGCGGAGATCATCCCGCAGAGGAGCTTCACTGCCGCCGGCTTGCCCGCTTCCGCCATGGTGGAGATTCTGCCGCCGCGCATGGGCGCATGTCAACGGAGACGGCCATCCCGGCCATCCCAGTTTTCAGGTTTCATATTCACCGATCAAGGAAGATTTCAGATCGGATATGTTTTACCCGCGAACAATCGCCAACAGACACGAACGAAGAAGATAAAAGGGAAGGGTTCGCGTTTGTTCGCGTAAGACTTCCGACAGATCAGTCGAGCCGTTCGGGGTTCAATAAATAGTGGGGATGAGTCAACGACGGTCTTGTCGGGCGGGAAGAACCGCTAGTAGGCTCCACGGGCGGAGATAACCGCCGGGACCGTCTGGAGCAGGATCGCCAGGTCCAGCAACATGCCGCGATTTCGCACGTAGTGCAGGTCCAGCTTCACCCATTCGTGGTAGCTCAGTTCGCTGCGTCCCGAAACCTGCCACAGGCACGTCAGGCCGGGCTTGACGGCCATGCGAAGGCGCGCCTGCCCGACGGTCCTTTGTGCCTCGGGCATCCACAGCGGGCGGGGGCCTACCAGGGACATCTGGCCCCGAAGCACGTTGATAAGTTGCGGCAGTTCGTCGAGGCTGCTTCGGCGCAGCAGCCCGCCGACGGGGGTCAGCCGCGGGTCGCGGGCGATCTTGAAGACCGGCCCGTCTTTTTCATTAAGGTGCAATATTTCCCCGCGCGCGTCCTCGGCGCCGACGTGCATCGTGCGGAACTTGTACATCACGAAAGGCCGGCCATTGATGCCCGCTCGGCTCTGGCGGAAAATTACCCCTCCCCGCGACGTCAGCTTTACCGCCGCGGCCACCAGCAGCATCAACGGGGCAAGAAGCACCAGCAGCGCCAAGGCCAGGACGACATCCATTGCTCGCTTGGCGATCTCGTAGGCGCGGGGACTGGGCGGCGCTGCCGTCAGGGCGCCAAGCTGTTGTCGCCACGGAAGGCTTGCGGTAATTGCGCTCAATGCCGTCAGTGTGGTCATGGCAGGATCAACTCTCCTCTATGGCGTGGCGGTAAACGGTCTCCGTCATCGCCGCCGCGGCGGGCCAGGTGTATCTGGACTCCACCAGTACCTTCGCCCGCCCCGCGGTCTCCCTCCGCTGCTGCGGGCAGCTCAATGCCTGGCAAATCCGATAAGCCAGGTCGTCTGCATCATCTTTAGTGAAGTATAGGATTGAATCGCCCATAACATCGGTGTTGGCGTCGATTTCTGCTGCCAGGACGCACCGGTTCAGGCTTGCGGCCTCCAAAAGAACGAGCGACATGCCCTCCAGCGAGCTGGGCTGAACTATAAGTGCCGCATTGCTATATAGTTCGGTAAGCATATCTCCGGTCTGCCCGCCCACAAACACCACCCCGCCGCAGGCAAGGTCGCGACAATTTTTTTCAAAATCCGTCTCGCTTGGCTCTCCGGCGACGACCAGCTTGTACGGATGATGCTTGGCAACAGCAGGCCAGGCGCGCAGCAGCAGGTCCAGGCGCTTCTCCGGGACGATCCTGCCGACCGTCAGGACATAATCGTCGCCAGCCAGGCCAAAGCGGGCGATCTGTCGCGGCGGCAGGGGCGTCATCGCTCGCACCCCGTTTGGTATCCATTCCACAGTCCTGCCGAACTTCGCGGAAAGCTGCCTCGCCAGGCCCGCTGACACCGCCGTCACGGCAGATGCACAGCTCATACCGCAGGCAAGCCCCAGCCGCAGGACCGCTCGAGCCGGGGCGGACCATCGGTCGCGCTGCCAGTCTGGGGCGTGGATCGTCAACACCACGGGCAGGCCGGCCAGGCGAGGTATCCAACTCAGCAGCGCCGGTCCTGGCGAATGCACGTGGACCACGTCCACGTCCCGCCGCAGCAGATCGAGCATTGCCGTGGCGGTATGGGTGATGGCGTCGGTGTGCTTTCCGCGCAGGCCCGCAGTGGTGATGGAAGTCCCCACCGCGGGTTTCCGCCAGCCGACATAATGCGGGCGACTATAGACGATGACCTCGTTGCCGCGGGCGACCAGCTCGGCGGTCAACTCCTCGGCGACGCGTTCGACGCCGCCTCCTCGGGCGGGGATGCCTCGGGTTCCTACCATCGCAATGCGCATCGGCGGTTGGCTTCCTGGTAAAGTTCATCCAGGCGGTCGGCGACGGCCTGGGGATTGTGTCTGGCGGCGACCAGCTCCGCGCCGGCGGCGGCCATTCGTTGGCCAGCGGCGGAATCGGCGAGGACTTCCCCCGCCACGGTTGAGAGGGATTCGCTGCTGCCGGGCTTGAACAATCGCCCGGTCACGCCGTCGCGGACCCACTGGCGCATCGGGCCATGGTCGGGGGCGATGACGCACCGCCGCGCGCTCATCGCCTCCAGCAACACCTGCGGGCTGTTCTCAAAGCACCGGCTGGTGATGACGACGGCGGTGGCGGAGGCGTAATACGCCCCCAGTTTTTCGTGATCCACCCCGCCGGCAAAGACTACATTGCCCAGTTGGCGGCGATGTGCATCGGCTTGGAGCGATTCCCGCAGCAGCCCATCCCCGACGATTGTCACCTGCGTATCGCCCAGGCGCTGCGCCAGGTCGAGCATAAGTTCCGGGGCCTTCTCGCCGCTGAGCCTGCCGACAAACAACAATTCTCGCGGGGATTGCCTCGCGTCGCCCGGCCGGGCCGGAGGTTCCACGGGGTTGGCAACCACCACGCACTTTCCGGCAGGTGCGCCGATGGCCAGCAGGATCGACCGCATGAACTCCGTGGGGCAGACGAACAAGTCCACCCAGCGAAAGTAGCTGCGAGCGAAGCGGTGGCAATAGCTTTCCAGCGCAAGCGCCGCCCCCGCCGGCCCGGAGCAATCCCGCCGGACGGCGTGGTGGAACCGGTTGGGCAGGCACCGCGTGCACGTACCGTTGCGATCCAGGAAATGTTTTGCCGGGCAGGCCAGGCGGTAATCGTGCACGGTCATCACCATACCGATCCGCCGCCGGGCCAGCACCGGCAGGATCGAGGGGGTGAGGTGGTGGTAAAGGTTGTGCAGGTGGGCGACGTCGGCGGGTTGGCTGCGCAGGTGGGCTTCCAATTTGTTGGCGGCCTCGCTGTTGTGGATCATCCCCCAGACCGACATGGGACGATGCACGGCTTGGTAGTCGTGGAAAAGGGGCAGCGACGGATCGGCGTTCTTGGCGCAGCCGAACAGAAATACCTCGTGGCCGCGCCGTGTCTGGAGGCGGGTCAAGGCGCGGATGTAGCTGGTGACTCCGCTGTTGGCAAAGGGCATCTTCTCAATGTGAAGCACGCGCATATGTCATCGCCCGCTGTTACGGGAGCGCATTATGGTTCTTATGGCATTTATCGGCTGGAACAGCTTGGCTGGTTACGGCCGAGGGCTTATTTTAGGGCCTTCCATTTGGCGGTTTGGAAATTCTCACGAGGCCCTCGAAGAGCACGAAGAACAACATCCATTTTTACTTTGCGGCCTTGGTACGCTTCGTGGGCTTTGTGATTTCGGCGGTCTTGCGTGGCAGGAATTGAAAGGCCCTTGGCAACAAGGGCGGCGCTGGCCGGGGCGGGGAAATCCGTTATACTCACACCCCTGGCGGATTCCCGTAATGAGTGTCAAGCGTACCCTGTTGCGGCCGGCGGCTTTCCTGGCCGGCCTGCACGCGCGGAGGCAGATGGCGGCGTTCCTGGCTGCCCATCGCCGCACGCGCGCCGTGCAGGATGCGCTGTTGGCTGAGCTTGTAGCCCGCCACCGCGATACGGCATTTGGGCGAGACCACGGGTTTGCGACCATCCGCGGCTACGCCGACTTTCGCTCGGCTGTCCCGGTGGGTTCCTACGAGACTCACCGTCCCTACATCCAGCGCGTCCTGGCGGGCGAGACCACCGCCCTGTTGCCGGCAGACGAACAGGTGCGGATGTTCTCGCTGACCTCCGGCACGACGGGAAGTCCCAAGCACATACCTGTTACGGGGCGATTCCTTGCCCAAATGCGTCGCGGGTGGAATACCTGGGGCCTCCGCGCGATGCAGGATCACCAGGCCGCCTGGCTTCGGTCTATCCTGCAAATCAGCTCTCCTGCCAACGAGGCTGCCAGCCCGCTGGGCCTGCCCTGCGGGGCGATCAGCGGCCTGCTTGCGGCAACGCAGAAGCGAATCGTGCGTCGGATGTACGTGGTCCCCCAGGCAGTGGCAGGCATCGAGGACCCCGTGGCTCGGTATTACACGATCCTGCGTTGCGCAATCGGCCAGGACGTGGCGCTCATCACTACCGCCAATCCCTCAACGACCATCCGGCTCATCGAGACCGGCCAATCGCACGCCGAGCGGCTCATCGCCGACGTTGCCGGCGGAACGCTCAAGCCGCCCGGTGCGATCCCCGCGGAGGTGGCGGCGTTGCGGTTCCGGCCCAGCCGTCCGCTGGCCGGGCGGTTGGCCGAGGGCATCCGCCGCGACGGGCGGTTGCTCCCGAGGCACTTCTGGAACCTGACCTTCCTGGCCAACTGGACCGGCGGGACGTTGAAACTCTACCTCCGCCGCCTTCGGGAACTCTTCGACGGTTTGCCCATCCGCGACGTGGGCCTGCTCGCCAGCGAGGGACGATTCTCCGTGCCGTTGTGGGACGACACCTCCGCCGGCCTGGCGGAGATAACGGGCAACTTCCTGGAGTTCATTCCCGACGAATGCGCCGGACGGGACAACCCGCCCACGCTGCGGGCCGAGGAAGTCGAGGTAGGTCGCGACTACAGCCTGGTGTTCAGCAATTGGGCGGGATTGTTTCGCTATGATCTGGACGACCGCGTCCGCGTGGTGGACCGCTTTGGCGACAGCCCGGTGTTTGAGTTTCTCTCGCGGGGCCGCAACACCGCCAGCATCACCGGAGAGAAGCTCACCGAGCACCAGGTAGTCGAGGCCATGCGCCGCGCCGCCGGACCGTTGGGCGCCAAGGTGGAGCGTTTCGTCATGCAGGGCTGCTTCGCGGCAACTCCGTATTATCAATTGCGGATGGAAACCGCCGACGGCCTGGATGTCGCGTGTTTATCCGAACGGTTGGACACCGAACTTTGCGAATTGAACATCGAGTACCGCTCGAAGCGCAAGAGCGGCAGGCTTGGCCCTATTCGAGCCGCCGTCCTTCCGGCAGGCCAACTGGAATCGCAGGAGGCCAGCAAGATTACCCTTCGTCGCGGCAGGAATGAACAATACAAACACCAGTATCTTCTCAGCGAAGTATTGGACGATACGCATTGACCGCCCCGGCAGGGCTTTGCCTGCCAATGAAGGAGAGACTCTTGATCGAACTGGAATTCCACGGCGCTGCCGGAGAAACCACGGGTTCCATGCATCTGCTGCATGCCGACGGCCTATCCGTCGCGTTGGATTGCGGCCTGTTCCAGGGCAGCCGAAACGAGACGCTGGAAAAGAACCTCACCTTTCCCCTGCCGCCGGATAAGCTCTCCGCGGTGCTGCTGTCTCATGCCCACATCGACCACAGCGGAAACATCCCCGGCCTGGTCCGCGATGGTTTTACCGGTCCGGTTTACGCCACGTCGCCCACTTGCGACCTCTGCGACATCATGCTGGCGGATTCGGCGCATATCCAGGAGGAAGACGCCCGTTACTGGAACGAGAATCGCGCCCAGCGCCCCGCCGACTATATCAAACCCCTCTACACCTTGGCCGACGCAGAGGCGTCGCGAAGCCTGTTCCGCAAAGAGCGTTACGACGAACCGGTGGAGTTCGCCCCCGGCATGACGGCCCGTTGGCTGGAGGCCGGACACATCCTCGGCTCGGCCTGCCTGCTGGTGGCCATCCACCTTTCCAAGCCAATACACCTGCTCTATACCGGCGATTTCGGCAGGAGTGGGATGCCCATCCTCCGCGACCCGGTCTGCCCGCTGCCGCAGGTGGATTATCTAATCACCGAATCCACCTACGCCGACCGCTGCCACCCCAACCCAGCCGACATGGAAGCCGAGCTGGTGGCGATCATCAACCAAACCCGCGCCGCGGGCGGAAAGATCATCATCCCGGCATTTAGCGTCGGGCGAACACAGACGATCGTTTACTACCTGGCCAGGGCCGTCGCCGAGGGGCGATTGGCGACGCTGCCGATTTACGTTGACTCGCCGCTATCCACCGGGGCCACCGAAATCTTCAAGAAGCACCCGGAATGCTACGACGCCGAGGCGCGGGATTTTTGGTTCCAGCAGGGCGACATCTTCGGCCGGGGGCTTGTCACCTACATCGCCGATGTGGAGCAGTCCAAGCGGCTCAATGACATCAAGGAGCCTTGCGTCATCATCGCCTCCTCCGGCATGTGCGAGGCCGGGCGTATCCTCCACCACCTGAAGAACAACGTGGAAAACGAAAAGAATACGGTGGTGATCGTCGGCTTCCAGGCACAGCATACCCTGGGCCGGCGGATCGTGGAGCGGCGGGAGGAGATCAAGATCTTCGGGCGGATGTACAAGCTGCTCTGCCGCGTGGAGACGCTAAACGGCCTGTCCGCCCACGCCGATGCTGCCGACTTTGCCCGCTGCCTTGGCCCCATCGCCAAGGGACTACGCGCGGCCTTCGTGGTCCACGGCGAAGAGCGCCAGCTCCCGGCAATGCGGGACATCCTCACCACGGCCGGCTGCAAAACCGTCCACATCCCCGCACCGGGACAACGGTTTGAACTGTAGTCCGTTCAAATGCGGGCCGTGAAATTCGTAGGGCGGGGCTACCGCCCCGCGGAACAATGTCTTGGTATCAACGTGCGAACTAGCCGATCCCGTGGGGCAGTAGCCCCACCCTACCCGGCTGTTCTTAAATCAGGCCCCCCCCACTGCATGGAAGGGTGGCGGGGCTCCGTCCCGCCACCTTGAGACTGTGGCGACAGGGGCCTTTCGCGCGGTGGGACTCAAGCCCAACCGCGCGTAATTTAAGGTTATTCAAAGGGGGGCCGTGAAGGCGGCTTCACGCCCACTGGAGCTCGCCGTCGCCCTTGCGGACTTTGCCCAGTACCCAGCAGCGCTCGCCGCGGCGGCGGAGCGTGTTCATGATGGATGTGGCAAAGCTGGGGGCGACGATGATGGCGAAGCCCACGCCCATGTTGAACACGCGGTGCATCTCGATATCGTCCACGGGTCCGCGGGCGGCGATGAGCTTGAAGATCGCCGGAACCGGCCAACTGTCGCGCCTCACACGCACGGTCAGGCCGGCGGGCAGGGACCGCGTAAGGTTGCCGGGCAAACCGCCGCCGGTGATGTGGGCCATGGCCTTGATGATGTGCTTGACGCGATAGCGGGCAAGGACGTCCAGGATGGATCGAACGTAGATTCGCGTGGGACGCAGCAGTTCTGCGGCGACGGTGGCGCCTTCCAGTTCCGCCGGGCGGTCGTCGAGGCGCAGGCCCGCCCGCTCCAGCAGCACGCGACGGGCCAGCCCGTATCCGTTGGAATGCAACCCGTCGCTGGCAAGGGCGATCACCACGTCGCCGGCTTCGGTGCGGCTGCCGTCGATGATCCGCCGCTTCTCCACCACCCCCACGGCGAAGCCCGCCAGGTCGAAGTCCGCGCCCTTGTAGATATCGGGCATCTCGGCAGTCTCCCCGCCCAGTAGCGCGCAGGAGGCCTGGCAGCAGCCCTCGCTGACGCCCTTGAGGATCTCCGCCATGCGGAGTGGGTCCAGCTTGCCGGTACCGATGTAATCCAGAAAGAACAGCGGTTCAGCGCCGCAGCAGATCAGGTCGTTGACGNNTTGCGCTTGAAGAGCTTCTCGTTGTAGTCCAGGCGGAACATGCCGGCGAATCCGCCGTATTGCCCCATCACCCGCGGATTGTGCGTCCGCTCCACCAGGCCGCGGATGAGGTCCACCATCCTGTCGCCGGCGTCGATGTCAACTCCGGCGTCCTTGTAGGTCATTGGGATTGTGGGCTTTTCGTCCATGGCGGAAATAGTACCCTTACCGGGGGGCAATGCAACAGAAACAGGCCGGTAATCGACTGGCAGCGGTCCATCGGCCAGACCGGTCCGGGCTTATCGAATCCCGCCCTCACACCTGGCTGGCGGGGCTTTGTCCCGCCAGCCTGAGGGGTGCTCCAACGCGCGGTGGGACGAAGCCCCACCGCGCTGTAATCTAAATATCCAAAGTTAAACTGCTCTAATCCGGGGGCCCCGTCTTAGCGGATTCCGCCCTCGCCGATGAGAATGTTCAACAGCGACCGCTGGAAGTGCAGGCGGTTTTCCGCCTGCTCCAGGATCGTGCGTGCGTGGGCCTCGAAGGCATCGTCGGTGATCTCGCAGCCGCGATAGGCGGGCAGGCAGTGC
>PMBX01000042.1 GCA_003153915.1 Phycisphaerales bacterium | reverse complement strand
TCGTTGGGCGTCTTCTGCCGCTTGGCTCCCTCGACCATCGCGATCATGTGGTCCAGGAACGAATCGCCCGGCTCCGCCGTCACTCGGATGATGAGCCAATCCGACAGAACCTTGGTCCCGCCCGTGACGGCAGAGCGGTCCCCGCCGCTTTCCCGGATGACCGGGGCGCTTTCGCCCGTAATGGCGCTCTCATCCACCGAGGCGATGCCCTCGACCACTTCGCCGTCGGCGGGGATGATCTGCCCGGTTTCCACGCGGATGTAATCGTCCTTGGCCAAGGCCGAAGCCGGCACCTCGTCGCGGCGCTGCCAGTCGGGCGATAAGACGCGCCGTGCCGTCACTTCCTGTCGTCCCCGCCGTAGCGCGTCGGCCTGCGCCTTACCGCGGCCCTCGGCCAGCGCCTCGGCGAAGTTAGCGAACAGGACTGTGAACCATAGCCAGGCCGACACAGCCAGGATGAACCCGGCCGGCGCCTCGCCCCTTCCCGCGACGGCCTGTACGAATAGCGCCGCGGTAACGGCGGCCCCGATCATCGTCACGAACATGACGGGGTTGCGGACCTGCACGCGCGGATCGAGTTTGCGGACGGCCTGCCAGATCGCATCTCTTGCGATGGGCCAGGTCACCAGCGGTTGTTGTTCGTGCCTTGCGATCATTGTTCAAGCCTCAAGGCGCCATCAAATGCTCGACAATCGGCCCCAGCGCCAACGCCGGCAGGAAGGCCAATGCACCCACGATCACCACCACAATGGCCAGCCAACCGACGAACAGCGGCTTGTGCGTCGGTAGCGTGCCGGCGCTGGGCGGGACGTACTTCTTAGCCGCCAACGCCCCGGCCGCGGCGAGCACTGGAACCGCCAGGGCGTATCGCCCCAGCAACATGGCCAGCCCCAGAGCGATGTTGTAGAAGGGCCGGTCGGTCGCCAGGCCGGCAAAGGCGCTGCCGTTGTTGTTGGAGGTCGAACTGAATGCGTAGAGAATCTCGCTGAATCCATGCGGTCCGCCGTTGGCGACGGCAGAGCGCCCCGTTTCCGTCATCACCGCCGCAGCCGTCCCCACTAACACGAGCATCGGCGGAATGAGGATGACCAGGCTGGCCATCTTCATCTCGAACGCCTCGATCTTCTTGCCCAGGTATTCGGGCGTTCGCCCGACCATNNAGCCCGGCCACGAACACGGCGATGATGGCGAACATCAACATGCCGTACAAGCCGCTGCCCACGCCGCCGAAGATGACCTCGCCAAGCTGCATCATCCACATGGGAACCAGCCCGCCCAGCGGCGTGTAGGAATCGTGCATGCTGTTGACGCTGCCGTTGGACGCAGCCGTCGTGACTGTCGCCCAGATGGCCGAGTTGGCAATACCGAAGCGGACTTCCTTGCCCTCCATGTTGCCGCCGGGCTGCGAGTCCGACGCCGACTGGTCCACGCCAAGCGTTGTCAACGCCGGATTGCCCTGTGATTCCGACCAGACGCACAACCCCAGCATCGGCAGGAAAATCACCAGCATGGCCAGCAGGATCACCCAACCTTGTCGCGTGTCGCCGGCCATCTTGCCGAACGTGTAGCACAAGGCCGCCGGGATCAGCAGGATCGCCANNGTCCCCAGTTGCTTGATCGCCACCTGGGAAGCCGCCGGTCCGACGGCGATGGTCTGCGTCGTTGCCGCCACTCCTCCGCTTGCATCCTTGGCCGGCTGGAGCAGTTCAACTTGCTGATATGGCCTGAATGTCTGCACCACGCCCTGGGAGACCAGCGCGATGGCGAGCACCATCGCCAGCGGCAGCAGTATGTAGAGAGTCGTTCGAGTCAGGTCCACCCAGAAGTTGCCGATCGTGCCCGCCGACCGCCGGACAATGCCGCGAACGAGAGCCACGAGCACCGCCATCCCCGTCGCCGCCGAGACGAAGTTCTGCACCGTCAGGCCGAGCANNTTGGTGGCGAAGCTGACGGCCGTGTTGAACGCCAAATCCGGCTTGACCGCGCCAAGCCCCTGTGGGTTCAAAGGTAATACACCCTGAAGCAGTTGCAGCCCAAACACAGCCAGGAACCCCAGCACATTGAACAGCAGCATGGCACAGGCGTAGGTCGTCCACTTCATCTCACCGTCGGCGCTCGCGCCGGCCAGGCGATAGATCAGCCGCTCCAGGGGTCCCAGCACGCGATCCAGCCCGCATGGCCGGCCTTCATAAACCCTCGCCATGTACCAGCCAAGCGGCTTGACCAGCGCCAGCAACACCGCCAGGTACACAACGATCTGGAGCATTCCCTCGGCGGTCATGCGAACCACTCCGGTTTAAGCAGCGCAACGGCCAGGTAAACCAGCAACCCTGCCGTCAGAATGCCCGCGATCCACTCAAACATGTCTCATCCCTCGTCCACGGCTTTGCCACAGAGCCTTGGCGAATCTCCGGCCCGACATGGACCGGGCGATACCGGAAACTCTGTTCCCACTCGAATTTTACAAGGCAAGCGCCTCGCGGTGGAATCAAGACAGTATTCGCCGGCATCAAGAAAGCGTCAAGGCCATTGCCTGGTACGGCGGTGACAGCGGGAAATCACCGATCCGCTTGCCGACAAGGCCGATCCTAAAAAAATGGCCATCACCGTGGGGCAGAACCTCTATCTGGGCGAGTGAATTTGCGGCCGGGAGACACGACCGAGTGATCAGTGCCACTCCCAAGCGCCTTTACTTTGGGGCCAAATATAACACACCCCCAAGCTCCGCGTTGCTTCGCTTGGGTGTGGCACATGGCGGAATCCCCCGGCCGTGCCGGGGGCTTACCCCGCGAAAGCACGTGGTCTTAAAGCCCCGTGCATCGCGCGGGGATCCACGTACGAAACAATTGTCCGGAAATCCCGTACGCCTGGGCCTTCCGGCCCGGAACCTGAGCCTTCCGGCTCAGAACCCGCGTGCCCTACATACTGGATACGATCTGGCGATGTATCGTAATCCAACCACAAGACGTTGCGATCTCTCGCCGAACGCCCTTCACGCCGGACGTTTATCCAGCCCGTTGATCAGGCCGCTGACCATCTTGGCGATCACTTCCAGGTCGGCCCGGAGTTCGCCGTGCCGGGCCTCTTCGATGAATCCGCGCCGCCGGGCAACTTCCAGCAGTGGCACACATTCTTGGGCTGATCCACGGGCAATCGTGAAGAAGTTGCGTCGATCCGCCTTCGTGAAGCGCCCATTGCCCTCAGCCAAGTTCGTGGCGATAGAAAGGGCGGCACGGTTCAATTGATCGACCAGGAAGTAATAGCCGCGTGGGAAGCGTTCCGTTAAAGCGGCGACTTGGTCGGCCAGATCGACGGCCTTCTGGTAGACTTGCAAGTTCTCGAACATGAAGGCCAATTTGGAACTCCTGATTGAACAGGAGAACAGGTGAACAGCCACTCGACTCCCCCTCGACAAAGCTCGGGGTAGCTCGTGGCCAGGAGACCGCAGGTGAGCGATTTTTTGAGACTGCTGGGCTTCCCGTTTGGATCTCTTGTTTTTCTCTCCTGCTCTACTGTTCTCCTACTCACCTGCTCTATTCAAGAAGCCCGCAATCGCGGGCTTCTTGAATCGGGGCGGAGGGATTGCACCTGTGCGAGGGTCGCGCAAACGGCCCCTCGCTTGGTGGAATCCCTCGCCGGTGCTGCCTTGCATCACCCGCCCGGCTTCGCCGTGCGTCCGCCATGTAAAAAAGACCGGCCCTTATGGACCGGCCTTTTTTACACGTCGGGGCGGAGGGATTTGAACCCTCGACCTCTTGACCCCCAGTCAAGCACGCTAAACCAAGCTGCGCCACGCCCCGTGGTCTGCGGTGCATTATACGGATTCGGCCCGGCCTGACAACATGAAATGCCGTGATGAAACGCCGCGAGGCGGGCAGGGGGGCAGGGCGGGGGGCAATCCGATGGGCGCCCCCTCCGCGCTGGTTGCCAGCGGCAGCGACGGCCGCTAGCTCATGCGTTCCGTGACCAGCCGATGCAGCGCCGGCAGGGTTGCCCGGTGGTCGCCGCGGATGTAGAAGCTCCGCCCGCCGTCGGCGACTGTTCGCACCAGGACGGTCTTGAACGGGCGGTAGTAATACTCCGGNNAGGTAGACCTCCGGCCCCATGACGGCCGAGCCGTAGCAGAGCACCACGCCGCCTTCGAGGCCCTCGACGATTTTGGTGAAGATCAGGAAGTCGCGGTAGCTGGCCTCGCCCGCGGCGGCGGGGTTGAAGTTGGGATGCTCATGCACGATGTCGTAGCCCACGCCGATGTGAACGGTCGCCGGAATCCCGCATTCGTAAGCCGCGCCGAAAATCGAGACGTCCTTGTGCGGCAGGGCGCCGCTCGCGACGTGCCGGCCCAGCGATTCGCCGAAGCCTAAACCCTCCCTGGCGCCGGCGGCGACGATGTCGTTGATCTCGGCGGATTCTTTCCACAGGCCGAACTGTCCCGCTCGGATATAGGTCGCCACCGACTCGCTGGTGGCCCCGATGCGGGCCAGCTCGTAATCGTGGATCGCGCA
>PMBX01000235.1:1792-3323 GCA_003153915.1 Phycisphaerales bacterium | reverse complement strand
CAGGAGTTCGTGGTGCCTAAATCGATTCCGAGTACTTTTGACATAAAATCCTTGGTTTGGTTTTGAGTTCCGGATCTGGCGCCGCGTGCGGCCTGATCCGTAGAGGGATGGTATCCGACGGGGCGGGCTCGTCGCTATGGGGCGCAACCCTACCGGGGACGCAGGGAACCTGCGGTCCTGGCAGTCCTTGATCCGCGGGATCTGTTGTGCTCAGGCCAAGTTCTCGTACGGCGCCTTCGTGATGCGGCAAGGCTCTTGTCCCATCGATCGCTTGGTCCGCGCAGCGGACAGGCAGCGAGGCGCTGGCTCCAGCGTCGTTCAGCCCTCCAACCTCTTTGGCGCCTCAAAACTCGAAGCGGGCCTGGGGCGGCGCCTCGCTAGGGTTACACCCCATGGCCCGCGTCGGCCTTTCCGCGCATCGTCGGCCGGCGAAATCGCAAACCCGCCGACCAATGACGTGCGCATGAGAACGATGAAGACAGCGAGCGCGGACCTACGCGCGGCAAAATCGTCCTGCGGGTGATCTAGCAACGGCCAATCATAATCACATGGACTACAATCCTCTCAACCAAGGCGTCTTGACCGGGAAGTCGGCTGAATTCGGCCCGGTCACCGAAGAGATTGTGCGAGCGCGCGCTCAGGAACAGGCGTTGATCACCGGACGAGTCTCGCCGGACGGGCCGCATACTGACTATGAACAGGCGAAACGCGAACTGAAGGGGAGGGCAGATATCGACGGGCAGGACACGGTGCTTGAGTCGATCCCTGAGTCGCAACGCTGGGATCCCGTCCCAGGCTCCACCGGTTGCCAGGCAGCGGAGTCGCCGAGCGAGGACGAGGATGACGAGGGGCGAAGCGCAACCGAGCAACTCTTCGACGGGGGCGTCGAGGCGGCCACGCGCGATCGAATGCTGCAGGCAGCCCAGGCGGCTGAGAAGACGGATTGGCGCGAACCGTAGTTTCCCGAAGCGGAGGAATCAGTCAGGCCTCGGACTTTCCGCCTCCGCTGCGGGTTGCTTTTCACCGGCCAACCACGATTTCGGGCAATGCTCTGACGTCACCATGATTGGATGACATGATCAGCAAACAACTGGAGGAAGAAATGGAAACGATGACACAACGAAGTGATGCGGCGGTGAAGAATGATGTGCTTGCCGAACGTGGGTTTGAGCCGGGCGTGAAGGTCACCGACATCGGCGTCTTGGTGAAAGACGGAACGGTGGCGCTGAACGGTTTCGCCATCCAATCGTCCATTGCACGGGTTTTCGAACGAAATGCCCAGGCGGATGGAGACAAGATTGGCGTGGAGACTTCCGGAAACAAGGTGACGCTTCGCGGAAAGGTCCGGAACAAGGCCAAGCGCGATGAAGCCGAGCGAATCGCTTGGGCGGCGCCAGGCGTATTGTCGGTGGAAAACAAGCTCGAGCTGCAGTGGGGTTTTTCGGACTAGGGCGTGCCCGCGGGCGGCCCATAGGCGGCGTGGTCCAACTCTCCCCGGCGGGGGGTGTGTGACTGGAATCTGGCTTGGCCA
>PMBX01000235.1:0-1694 GCA_003153915.1 Phycisphaerales bacterium | reverse complement strand
CCCCCGGCGGGTAACACCCCATACTCATCTTGGGCCTTCCGGATTAGCGTATCCTCCTTGCGAACTCTGAACCCGGTTCATTGGGCCGCCTTCCCGCTCGCTGTCCTCATCAACACAATGCACACAACTCATCTTTGCCGACTGGCGACGGTCCTTGCCGCCACGACGTTGTTGGGAATCGGTTCATTGGCGCCCGCGCGCGCCGCGACGTTCCCGCCACTCAACGATCCCGCCACCACGGAGACGCACCCCGGCAAGTTTGTCTGGGCCGAATTGCATACGGCCGATTCCGCGGCCGCGACGAAGTTCTACACCGGCGTGTTCGGCTGGACCGCCGTCGCGCTCGATCAGCAGGGCGTGACCTACATCGTGTTCAGCAGTGGGAACCATCCGGTCGCGGGGTTGAGGCCGCGGGCTCCGTCGGCTGCCAAGCGCGCCGCACGCTGGATCAACTACATTGCGGTCGCCGATCTTGCTTCGGCGCTATCGATCGTGACCAAGGCGGGTGGGGTGGTGCGCGCGCCGGCCCGCAATTTCCCGCAAATCGGTTCGGAGGCGATCATTACGGACAGCGAGGGTTCGCCCGTTGGCCTTCTGCAGTCGAATTCCGGCGACTCTGCCGATGTTGAGCCGGTGCCCGGCACCTGGAACTGGTTTCACCTCTCGGTGAAGAATCCGCCGGCCGCGGCCGAATTCTATCGGCAGGTTTTCAGCTACGAGGTGGGCCCGGATGCCCGCCCGGGCAAGAAAGATGAATTGCTGTTGTCGAGCGGCGCGTTCAATCGCGCCGGCGTCTCGTTCCTCCCGGATCGCGAGGGCGCCAAACCCGGCTGGCTGGGCGTCATCCGAGTCGCGAATCTCGACGAGACGCTCGCCCGGGTGCCGGCGCTCGGCGGGGAAGTCGTGGTGGTGCCTCACGACGCTGCCTTCGGAAGTCGTTTTGCCCTGATTGCCGATCCCACCGGCGGCACCGTCGGCCTGGTGGAATACGTCAACAACGCCAATCCTGCCAACCGCCCATGAAAAACATCAGGAAGATCCTCCTCGGCGCCCTCATCTTGGTTGGGCTGCAATTTGTTCTGATCGGTTGCCTCGTCGGAGTCGGTGTCCGTGGCGGCCGTGGTGGCGGCGGAGTGTGGTTTCAAGACGGTCCGTGGATGGACGGTGGTCGCGGAGGCTATGGACATGGAGACATCCATCCGCCGGGGATGCGGCGCTAGTCCGAGCGACTGTGGGTCTTCCGGCGCGCCGTTTGGCGGCGCCGGGGATTCGCGGCATCTGACCTTTCCCATACACATGTCATGAATACGCCTAGCCCTTACCAAAGACTCGCCGCTTGGGTCTACGCTCACCGCCCGCTGCGCTGGGTCGAGACCATTGCCTCCGATTATTCCGACTGGGACCCCTGGTTTTGAACCCCAAGCTGGAACGATGCAATCGATGTCGCTGGCTGGCGGACCGTTTTCGCAGGGTAAGGCCCCATAGCCGGAGTCGCAGCGAGCGCTATCTTGTACCCATGAATCTCCTGGTCCTCAGCTTTGTCCTTTTGCTTCTGTTCGGCGGCAGCGTTGTTTACTTTTGGGGGTTCGCCATCGGTGGGGAGGGGATTGTCCTGTTCCTGTTGATGTGCGCGATCATCTATTGGGTGGGCGGATTCCGGGCGAAGGCCTAGGAACCTGTCGGACTTCGTCCTC
>PMBX01000033.1:6417-9989 GCA_003153915.1 Phycisphaerales bacterium | reverse complement strand
GAGCAACTGGAGTGGCACATTACAGCCTCGTGGTCCTGAATCTACGACGATCGCGCGACGCTGTCCCAGAAGGATAACAGATGACGATCCCTGCCCAACATCCAGGAACCAGCACTCAAAGATAGGGCCAATATTGCGCATCCCCTCTCACCCCTCACGAACCAGAAGTACCAGACCAATCCCAATCCGCTTCTATTAGTTCGGCAGTTCTCATGGCCTCCCAAGCAGCTCTGACATTGCTTGGACTTTCAGGAAGCGGGGAGGAAATCCTCTGAACGTGAACGACCCTGAGAAGCCTTCCTGTCTGAGGCTCCCGCTCAACGATTGCCTCAACCCATTGTCCTGGTTTACACCCGGCAAGTTCGTCTGGAACTTGATGAAGCGAAAAAGATTCCTTGCGACCGTCAATCCAATGCATCTGTGAGGGATACGAAGTTCGTAGAAAGTGAACACAGCCGATTTCCCGTACCGTCAGGGGCTTGGCCAGCCCGTATTCCACGACATCTACGTCGCTCAGGATGGTCTCCCAACAACGGGCGTCCTCCTCGCTCATCTCGAACGGACGCATGGAATACAACCGCTGAAAAGCCGAATGGAATTTCTGATGCCAATCATCGCGAGCGAGCTTCGGAGTTTCTCCTTCGCCAACATAAATAGACGCCAACTCCCTTGCCCAGCAATTCCAGGTTTGTCCATAGAACTGATAGTTAAGACGAACTGTGTTGGGACACCGATAGACGGTTCCCTCAAAGCGAATCTCTGCAAGCAACTCCCCACCGGTTGTGCTCGTCTCATGCTCATGCAGAGCCTGCACGGCATCAACTAACACGCCGCGTTCCAAGGAGACAACAGGTGAGATTGCATCGGGTGCAGGTAAGGCTATTATCATTGCGGCGTCTCCTCTTGCGGATCAAAGAGGCTCCAGCCCTTGTCGGTGAACGCACTCTGAAACATCCGAAACAGGTCGTCATGTGCGCCCATAAGCCATGTTCGCACCGCATCCGTTTCTGTTGACTCCAGGTTAGAGGAAGTCACATTCCAATCCATACGCAGTCGCAGACTCGGAGCGGAACCGTCCGGATTTGGCTTGTCTGGCTGACATTCCTTTTGTATTGAGAGAGTAAGCACCCCGTTTTGCGCAGTTTCCTCCAATGAGCAGGATATGCGAAAATCTCCGACTCGACCAAACACCTCCGCAGGAACCTCTGGATAAAGCTTGATGAACTCCCGAAGATCCACCTGTTTCGAGTCAGGCCAAGGTATGGACACGATGTCACGGTAGTTGACTGCTGCGGCAAGTAACTTCTTGGGTTTGAAGAAGTCGAGGTAATTGGGAAGTATCTCCAGTGCCTCGTTGCAAAGAACATCAAAAGTGGGCCAAGCCTGCTGCTTGCGAACGAGGTTGCAGACGAGCAAACCTCGGCCAACCTGAAGATAACGGTCGTTTGAGTCGGTCCGGATGGCCCTAACCCGGTGCAAGGAGATTTTGGCATCCTTGATGCTAGGGCGCCCTCCCGTGTTGTCCAACACGACCTCAGGCCCGCCAATAAAGTGCTCGATCCGGTAACGTCCTCCAAGAGCTTGCTCCAAGAACATCACCGCCAGCGCCTCGTCCCACGGCGGCCCCCCTTCGCCGGTCGCAAAACGAAACTCGACCCACGCCTCAATAACTGGCGGATTGCCTAGTTTCAAGAATCCACTCCCTGCCTTGACCAATACCCGAGCACCACGCCATTGCAGACAGGGCCATCCTACTAGCCCTGGGTCTGCCAATCAACCATTAACCTCGAACTCTGACTGCAACTTGAACTGGCTGTCGCGTTCATCGCCCCCGCAGAAAATCGTCATCGGCGCGGCAGAACACCACTTGCCCGCGCGGGAGCCGGCCGATGTCGAAGGCGGATTGTAGTTCGGCTAGATCGGCTTCGCGGCGGCGGTCCAGCAGGCCCGACCAGAAGCCCATCAGGCCCAGGATGCGCTGGGGCATGGCCCCCTCGGCGCGGTAGCGTGCCAGCCGCGTGTCGCCGTGGCGCTTGGCGAGCCGCCGGCCATCAGGTCCGACCACCAGCGGCAGGTGCCAGTATTCCACCTCGCCGGGCATATTCAGTAGCCGGCGGAGATGAATCTGCCGTGCTGCCGAGTCCAGCAGGTCCTCGCCGCGGACGATGCGGTCCACGCCCGCCTCCGTGTCGTCGCCGACCACGGCAAGCTGATACGCGGCCTGAGAAGCGTTCTTGAAGACCACGAAATCCCCGCCCAGCCGGGATAGATCAAACCGCTGCGGACCGGCGAACTGGTCTACGAACTCTATCGGCGCATCCCTCACCCGCACGCGCCATGCAGCCGGCCTGCCGGTGGCGGTGGAAGCTTGCTCGGCGGAGGCGAAACGGTCCCGACAGGTTCCCGGATATGTCACCGCCCCGTCCTCGGCGTGCGGCGCGCCGGCGGAGCTTTCGACGTCCTTGCGGCTGCACGTGCAAGGGTAGGCAGCGCCCAACTCGATCAGCCGCCGCAGCGCCGCCTGNNCGCGGGCCGTCCAGGTCCTCCACTCGCATCAAAACCTCCCAGCCGCTACGGCGGGCCAGCAGGAAATTGACCAGGAAAGTCCGGACGTTGCCCAGGTGCAGCGCCCCGGTGGGCGAAGGCGCCAGTCTGGTTCTATGCGGCGGCATCGGTTTTCCTCGCACGATCCGGGGGCGCGGAGCCTGCCCGAAAAAAGCCCATGCCGGGATTATAGCCCTTCCCTGCCCGGTGATTGTGTAAATGCCCGCCGAGTAAAGGCATTTTGCACTACAAGTGGCCGGGGAAATGGAGCATAATGCGACCGATAGTACGACTGGCAGGGAGGCGGAGTCGAAGGCAGGGAGCCGTCACTTCGCGCCCATCCATCGGCTTGGCATTGGTTTTGGGTATCAATCCGCGGGAGCATCCATCGTGGCAGAGGAACATACGGAAAACGGCAGCAACGGGCAGGACCAGGTTCCCGCCGCCAACCACAACGGCAAGGCCGCGGCGGAACCCATCGACGTGGTGATGCCCAACGAGCGCGTCGCCGACCAGCCCATCGAGGAGGAGCTTCGCGACAGCTACCTCACCTATGCCATGAGCACCATCATGGACCGGGCGCTGCCCGATGTCCGCGACGGGCTGAAGCCCTCCCAGCGCCGCGTCCTGGTGGCGATGAACGACCTGCGCCTGGGTCCGCGCAGCAAGCACGTCAAGTGCGCCAAGATCGTCGGCGACACCTCCGGCAACTATCACCCCCACGGCGACACGGTGGTCTATCCCACGCTGGTCCGCATGGGCCAGGAGTGGAACCTGCGATACCCGCTGATCGACCCGCAGGGCAACTTCGGCTCCATCGATGGCGACCCTCCCGCGGCCATGCGATACACCGAGGCCCGCATGACCTCCCCCACGGCCGAGATGATGGAAGACCTCACGCTCGACACGGTGGATATGCAGCCCAACTACGACGACCGGCTGACCGAGCCGACCGTCCTGCCCGCCAAGTTCCCCAACCTGCTGGTCAACGGCAGCCAGGGAATCGCCGTGGGCATGGCCACCAGCAT
>PMBX01000033.1:0-6401 GCA_003153915.1 Phycisphaerales bacterium | reverse complement strand
ATTTTGGAAGGCTACCGCACCGGACGTGGGCGCATCATCGTCCGCGCCAGGATGCACAACGAACAGACCCGCGGCGGAAAGAGCCAGATCGTCATCACCGAAATTCCCTACCAGGTGCTCAAGTCCACNNGGCATGGCCACCAGCATCCCGCCGCACAATCTGCGCGAGATGTGCGACGCATTGACACACCTGATCGACCATCCCGATGCGAGCGTCGATGCACTCCTGAAATTCGTCAAGGGTCCCGACTTCCCCACCGGCGGGCTGATCTGCGGCCGGGCGGGCATTTTGGAAGGCTACCGCACCGGACGNNATTCCCTACCAGGTGCTCAAGTCCACCATCATCGAGCGGATCGCCGAGGTGGTCAAGGCGGGCAAGATTCCCGATATCACCGATGTTCAGGACCACTCCGACCGCACGGGGATGCGGATCGTGCTGGACCTGCGCAAGGGCAGCGAACCGGAACTGGTGGTCAACCAGCTCTACGAGTACACCCCCCTGCAATCGACCTTCAGCATCATCAATATCGCCCTGGTCGGCCACGCCCCCCGCACCCTGTCGCTCAAGGAGATGCTGGCGGGCTTCCTGGACCATCGCAAGGAAGTGATCCGCCGGCGGACCTCGTTCCTGCTCCGCCGGGCGCGCCAGAGGGCGCATATTCTGGAAGGCCTGATCCTGGCCGTGGCGGATATCGACGCGATCATCGAGATCATCAAGAAGTCTCCCGACGTGCCCACCGCCAAGCAGCGCCTGATGGCCCGCAAGCTGCGCCTCACCGAGTCGGCCACCGTGCGAAAACTGCTGCCCAAGGCATTTCTCAAGCGCGCCAGTTCCGGCGACCAGTTCCTCACCGCCGTCCAGGCCGACAATATCCTGATCATGCAGCTCCAGCGCCTCACGGGCCTGGAGGTGGAAAAGCTCGCCCAGGAGTACTCCAAGCTGGTGGAGGAGATCGACGGCTACGAGACCATCCTGCGGGAGGAATCCCGCCTGCTGGACATCATTCGCGAGGACATCATCGAGATTCGCGAGAAATACGGCGACGAGCGGCGAACCGAGGTAGTCGCCGACGCGCAGGACTTCGACATCGAGGACCTTATCGCCGACGAGGACGTGGTCGTCACGCTCACCCACGCCGGATACATCAAGCGCATGCCGCTGGCGACCTACCGCCGCCAGGGCAGAGGCGGCCAGGGCATCATCGGAAGCGACGCCCGCGAGGGCGACTTCGTGGAGGAGTTGTTCATCGCCTCCACGCACGACTACCTGCTGGTGCTGCTGGATAACGGCAGGATGCATTGGCTGAAGGTCTACGACATCCCCTCCATGGCGCGGCAGTCGCGCGGCAGGGCGATCGTCAACCTCCTCCAGATGGACCCCAAGGACCGCTTCTGCGCGGTGGTGGCGGTCCGCGACTTCGACGAGCGGTACCTGGTCACCGCCACCCGCAAGGGCCAGATCAAGAAGACCCCCCTTGCCGCCTATGCCAACCCGCGGCGCGGGGGAATCCAGGCCACGGGACTGGATGAGGGAGACGTGGTCATCGGCGCGGCCATCACGCGAGGCAGCGACGAGATCGTCCTGGGGACCGCCAGGGGCCAGTCGATCCGATTCCAGGAAACCGATGTGCGGGCGATGGGGCGAACCGCCGCCGGCGTGCGGGGCATCCACCTCCGCGAAGGCGACGACGTGGTGGACATGGCCGTGCTGGACCCGATGGCGACGCTGCTGACGGCCTGCGAGAACGGCTACGGAAAGCGCACCAGCTTCGACGAGTATCGCCTGCAATCCCGCGGCGGATACGGCATCATCAACATCAAGAGCACCGCCCGCAACGGCAAGGTGGTGGCCATGAAGTCCATCCGCGATGCCGACGAGCTGATGCTGATAACCTTCCACGGGATGATCGTTCGAACGGGTCTCAACGAACTGCGAACCATCGGACGGGCCACCCAGGGCGTGCGACTGATCAGCCTCAAGGAAGGCGACCGCCTGGTTGCCGTGGCGCGCGTGGTGGCCGAGGATGGCGCCGGACAACTCGACGAGACCGCCGAGGGAGCCAAGCCCGCGAAGGATTCCGCCCCGGCGGACAACAACACCGGCAATCAGCCGGGCCGATCCGTCAAGGACGACGACACGGAAGCCGCCGGCGACTCCGACCGCCCCGCTGAAAGCGGCGATGACGTAACGGCCCTGTGATATCACGGCCTCGGCGGGAGGCGCGCCTCGCCCGCCGGCGAGGAAGGGAACCACAGCCATGCACAGCCTCCGGTTTCGCCAGATCCACCTGGACTTCCACACCTCCGAGGCAATCGCGGAGATCGGCCGCGATTTCGACAAGAAGCACTGGCAGGAGACGCTCAAGGGGGCCCACGTCGATTCCATCACCTGCTTCGCCGTCTGCCACCATGGCTGGAGCTATTACGACACCCGCGTGGGCTGCCGCCATCCCCATCTGGACTTCGACCTCACTCGCGCTATGTACGACGCCTGCCGCGAAATCAACGTCAACGTGCCGTTGTACGTCACCGCCGGCTTCAATAATTACATCGCCAGGATCCATCCACAGTGGCGTTGCATCAATCACGAAGGCCACTACATCGGATCGTCACAGAAACCCATCGATCCCGGTTACTACCTGCTGTGTTTCAACACCCCCTACCTGGACTACCTCTGCCAACAGATTCGCGAGGTGGCCACGCTATTCCCTCAGGCTTCGGGAATGTTTTTAGACATCATCCACAAGAGCCAATGCTGCTGTCCCTGGTGTCTGGAAAGCATGGAGCAGCGGGGCCTGAAGGCCGAAGACCCCGTGGACCGCGCCAAGAATGCCGAGATCGTGTTGGACAACTACTATCGCCGTACACTGGAAGCCCTCCGCTCGGTCTCTCCCGCCATGCCGCTGTTCCAAAACAGCGGGCATGTGCAGCGCGGGGAAAGGCGATTCCTCGATTACGTCACTCACCTGGAGTTGGAAAGCCTGCCCACCGGCGGCTGGGGATACGACCACTTCGCCATGGCGGCCAAGTATGCCAAGCTGACGGGCCTGGACTTTTTGGGCATGACGGGCAAGTTCCACACCACCTGGGGGGAGTTCGGCGGATTCAAGCACCCCAACGCCCTGCGCTACGAATGCGCCGCCATGTTGGCATACGGCGCCAAGTGCAGCGTGGGCGATCAACTGGACCCACGCGGACGGCTGGATGAATCCACCTATGGGATCATCGCCGGCGCGTACGCGGAGGTGGAGGCCAAGGAACCGTGGTGCCGCGACGCAACCAACGTCGCCGACGTGGCGCTGCTGTCCAGTGTGGCCGTGGCTCCCGACCATCCCCGCCAGGACGACGCCGACACCGGAGCATCACGCCTTCTCCTGGAAGGCCACGTACTGTTCGACATCCTCGACGGCCAGATGGATTTCTCCCCTTATAAGGCGCTTGTCCTTCCCGACGACCTTGTCGTTTCCGAGTCGTTGAAGGCCAAGCTGGACGCTTACCTGTCAGCCGGTGGGAAACTTCTCATGACCGGAAACAGCGCCCTGGCCGCGGATGGGAAAACGCCCCTGTTCGACATCGGCGCTGAGATAGCCGGTCCTGGCGAGTTTAAGTTAAACTTCATCCTGCCGATCCCATCGCTTAGGCCGGATTTCGTCAACTCGCCGTTTGTGGTTTATGCGCGCTATCCGCGGCTTAAGGTTACGACGGGTGAGTCTCTAGGGGCGGTGTACGAGCCGTATTTCGACCGCCAGTGGCGGCACTTCTGCTCGCACCAGCACGCCCCGGCCCGGCCGACACCCTCCCCGTATCATTGCGGCGTGCACAAGGGCAACATCATGTACCTGCCCATGCCGATTTTCACGCTCTATCGNNGCTGGGCGACGGCCAGACGTTCCTGGGCAACCTGCCATCGACCGCCCGCGTATCGCTGATGGAGCAGAAGGCCCATCGCAGATACATCCTGCACCTGCTGCACGCCGACCTGGTCAACCGCGGCGGCAAGCTGGCCAAGATCAACGAAAACATCGCCACCTCCGGCACGGCGATCGAGGTTATCGAGGACCTGCTGCCCCTGCATGACGTGGATGTTTCGCTGAAGCTGCCGCAGCCGGTCCGCCGTGTAACGTTGGAGCCTGGGGGACGGGAACTGCCCCACCGCACCGCCGCCGGCCGAACCGTAATCCACCTCGACCAGTTCACCTGCCATCAGATGGTGGTACTGCACACGTAGCGCGGGCAACTACCCCACGGATTGGCCCGCCCGCCGGGTTATCCGCAAGACCGTGGCCTCGTTATGTTCTGTTAGCCTTGAGCAATTTCAGCGTCTCGGCGGCAAGGCCGGAGATTTTCACGACGTGGTAGCCGGACACGCCGGTGTGCAGCGTGTCGTTCATCAGGTCCGTCCACTTGCCACTTATCCGCGAGGCTCCCAGCATCATGCCCGCCACCGAGCCAGCCGTCGCGCCGTTGCAGTCAGTGTCGAAACAGGGGTAGACCGCCTTGGTGATGACCGATCCGAAATCGCTTCCACCCCAGAGCATCGCGATGGCGACAAGCTGGGCGTTGGCGATGGTGTGATGCCAATCATGCCAGTTGTGCTCGTTCCACCGCTTGTGGATGCGATCGACGGCCTGGGCGTAGGAGGAGCCTTGTTTCCGCCAAGTCAGCACGTCGCGGATACCTTCGGTGAATCTCGAGCGGGCCGGAACTTGCGACAGGCCGATCTCGATGATTTCGGCGGGATTATCCGTCGCGGCAACAGCCGCGGCCGCCAGCATCGCCGCCACCCACATCTCACCGTAGATGCCGTTTCGCGTGTGCGAGATGCACGCGTCGCGCCAGGCCAGTTCCGCCGCCAACTGCGGGTCGCCGGCGGCAACGTAGCCGAAAAAGTCCGCGCGTATCTGCGCGCCGATCCACTCGCGGCATGGGTTGCGGAATGTCGCCGAAGCGGGCGGCAGGACGTTGGCGGTGAAGTTGCGGTAGGCGATCCGCTCTGCCGTGCAGGTGTGCATCAGTGGGATATTGTGGATCCAGAAATCCCCGACGTTTTCGGGCGTAAAATTCAGCCCATGCTTCTTGACGATCGCCAGGGCGGTAACGGTGAAATTAGTGTCGTCGTCCTCGGGCATGTGTTGGACCGAACGGCCGAAGGCCAGGATTCGCTCGGTGAGCTTGTGTTTGGCGAACAGTTCCTCCGGGATGTCCATCCGCCAGAGGTAGTCGCTCAGGCCGTCGCAGCCGGCGTCCCTGAGCAAGGCCCACAGCACGTTGGTCCGCAAGCCCTCGAGGGGCTTGCCCAGCAGGCAACCGGCGCAGCGGCCTGACCAGGCACCGTAAAGACGGTCGGTCAGGGCCTCGTCGGTGAGTTTCAACTCCAAGCGGCGGGGGCCTGGGGGGCGCTCGGCGCGGATGCCTTCCAGGTCCGAAGGCTCGCGATAGGGAAAGTCGCCGCGGATGGGCAATTTCGCCACGCGGTCCATCAGCTCGTTGACGCGGTGCTGGAACACCTCATCTTCGGCCAAATCGGCGGCCTGGAGGCTGGCGAATTCCCCGGCCAACGGAGCGATATCACGCCCTTCCTCCACCGCGTGCCGCCGCTCGTGTTCCACAACGACCTTTTGCCACCAAAGATATTGATGTTTCATCGTTTGCCCTTCGATTATTCCGGCGCAGCGGGAACAGGTGGGATTTCTAGAATAATTCCCAACCACCTGGAAGGATGCAATGTACCCATTCCGTCCCCGCCGTCAACGGCGGAGGCGGAGTTTCCCACAAGGTGGCATGGATACGGGCGGCTGGGTCACTTGAAGGCGGCGATGATCTCCGCCAGCCTGGCCTTGCGTGAGGGGTCCAGCGTGGCTGCCTGGGCGGCTGCGAGTTCCTGGGCTTTCCGCTTGGCCAGCGCGTAGGTATCCGGGGAGCCTTGGGCTTGCCAGACCGACATGGGGCCGCGGACCGACACCCGCGGCGGGAGGTATTCCTTCGACCGCAGGCGGCTTAACGTGTGTTCGCTGGTGAGATATTCGCCTCGCGGGCCGATGGTCTGGATGAGCTTGGAGGCGATCGTGTCTTTGGTAATTTCCAGGCCCTCGGCGATCCGCCGGGCCATCGCGGAAATCTCCTCGTCCATCACCAACTGCTCGTGGCTGCACGTCATGCCGGTGGCGAACATTCCGCAGTTGACCACCAGGTCGTTGCCCGCCGCCACGGCGCAGAAGGTGCTGAAGGTCTTTTCCCATGCGTTTTGTTCGTCATGGGCGTGGTTGTCGCTGTTGGGCGCGGTGGTGTGCGAGGGAACCTTGTAGAACCGCGCAAGCTGCGCCCCGGCGATACGGCAGATGCTGGTCTCGGTGGAACCCACCAGCGCCGCGCCGGTCCGCATGTCGGTGGTGGTCCAGGA
>PMBX01000254.1 GCA_003153915.1 Phycisphaerales bacterium | reverse complement strand
TCACCTGGGAAAACATCGGCGACCCGGTGCAGAAGGGCGAGAAGATCAAGCCCTGGATCCGCCAGATCATGCGCGAGATCGTCGATACGGAGATATCCTGGGGCTACTGTGACACCGCCGGCGTGCCGGCCAGTCGGGAGTTCCTGGCTACGGAGGTCAACAAGCGCGGCGGGGCGAAGATCACCCCCGACGACATNNTTCAACGGCATCGGCGACGCGGTGGCCAAGGTCTATGGTTTCCTGCGCCGCGAGGCCCGTGTGCTAGGCCCGACGCCCGCATACAGCACCCATTCCTCGGCAGAAGCCGCCCACAGCGGCTACGAGCACCTGACCTACGAGTTGGACCCGCACAACCGCTGGATGCCCGACCTGGACGACCTCCGCATGAAGGTCAAGTACAACGATTCCATCGCGGCCATCCTGTTAATCAATCCCGACAACCCCACCGGGGCGGTTTACCCGCGGGAGGTGTTGGAGGAGATCGTCGCCATCGCGGCGGAATACGACCTGTTCCTCATCTGCGACGAAATCTACACGCACATCGTTTACAACGGCCACAAGACGCTGCACATGTCGGAGGTCATCGGCGAGGTATGCGCCATCGTGATGCGCGGGATTTCCAAGGAAGTTCCCTGGCCGGGTTCCCGCTGCGGGTGGATCGAGGTACTCAACCGCGGCAGGGATGAAATGTTCAACACCTACGTCAACTCGCTGCTGGCCTCCAAGCGTCTGGAGGTCTGCTCCACGACCATGCCGCAACTGGCCGTACCGCGCATCCTTGGCGACCCGCGCTACCCCCAGCACCTGGCCGGCCGGGCCGCGATCTACGAGGCCCGCGCCAAGGAGGCCTGTGCGTTGCTGGCGGACATCCCGGGCGTGCTGGTCAACTGCCCCAGCGGGGCGTTCTATATAACTATCCTGTTCGAGCCCGGTGTGCTCAACAGCCGGCAGAAATTGCGCATCGACCAACCCGTCGTAAGGCAAACCGTCGAGCAAATGGTCTCCAATGGCACGGCCAACGACAAGCGCTTCGTCTATTATCTGCTGGGCGCGACGGGCATCTGCGTCGTGCCGCTGAGCGGCTTCTGCTGCAAGCGCGACGGCTTCCGCGTGACCATCCTGGAATGCGACGACGCCAAGCGACGTTGGACCTTCGCCACACTGGCCAAGGCGCTGCGGGAATATCTGGGTTCGTAGCGGCTCGCAGCCGGGTTGGGGGACAAGACGAGGCGGCGCGGAGAGAAAAAGATCGCGATGTCAACGATCTCTGATTCAAAAACGCTGCACGAATCCACCTGCAACGTGTATGAAGCCGTGCCGGGGCGATTGATCTCGCTACAGAAGAATGGGGCCTTTGCCCGCCGCGAGGGCGGAGATGTCCTGCTGGGCAACGGCTTCCTGACGGTGCGCATCCCAGCCGAGAAGGGCATCATCGCTTCCGTTACCAGCCGGCTGACCGATGGGGAATATCCCCTTGCCGGAGACACGTTCGGTTTCGCGGCGTCGGTTGCGGGGGCGAAGGGCACGGAATGGATGGCCGGCTCGGACACCAATCGCGATTACGCGGTTGCACTGTCCGACAACGCGGAACGTTCGGCGGCGGTGTTCACGACAAGAGAGGGCGGCCTGGCTATTACGATCACCTACACCCTCGACCGAAAGCGATTTTGGGTGGAGCGGAACCTGGCAATCGCCGCCTCCGAACCGGAGACGAAGATCACCATGTGCCGTCTGGTCTACGGGGCACTGACCGTGTCGGGAGGGAAGATCAACGAACTGAAGCTAGGCAAGTTCGACACGCCCCGATTAGTGACGGCGGGCAACGGGGGTTTGTTCGCCGGCGTCGGCTGGTGGTTCTACGAGGTGGACAAGGACGGGGTGTATCAGAATACGAAGATTGAGTATGAGATCGCGGGGCGTTTCGAGGCCGCGCCGTGGTATGTGGGCGTCTTGGCGGCGGAAGTCGGCGAGCCGTTTACCGGATGGCTGTGGTACAAGAACTTCCTGACGATGCGCAAGAGGGAAATAGACAAGCAGCCATCATGGAGTTACTGGAATGTCGGATGGGGGCAATGGGGAGTCGAGATGGATGACCCGGTGGCCCACCAGTGCGTTGATTTGGCGACGCGCATGGGCATCCGCGGGATCGTTTTCGGTTCCGGCGCGATGGGAGCGGGAGTGGACATCGTGCACCGCCTTGCCAGGCAAGGCGTTAGGGCTGCAAGTTTTCAACCCAATCTGTCAAGCGTCGCCGAAAACACGTTGCGCAAGATGCTGGATCTAGGTGTCGTGTCCGGCGGGCTGTTTTCGGCCGGGAGAAAATGGGAAGACCCCAAAACCGTCAAGGAACTGGTTGATCAGGTGCGCTCGATTGCCGCCAGCGGTTTCCCGGCAGCCTATGCCGGTGACTTCTTCGAGACCGCCGACTCTTTCCGCGCTCATCGCGGTATCGCCGAGTTCTACGGCGCGGCGAGGGAGGCGCTTGTCTACACGGAGAACCATCTTGGCATGGCGACGTATGGCCCGCAGTTTCAACGGGAAGTAGCGGTCAATCACCCGGATGATATCTGTGGTTTCGACACGGCCCATTTCTCCGTGGACTGGGCCACAATGCTTGGTTTCCGCCACAGCCGGCGCGAATGGCAAAAAAAGTATCAATACCTCATGCCGGAATACGGACTCTACTATTATGTCACGCATTACTCCAATTGGGGCCACCCGCGCCTGTACACGGACCCGGAGCCGCAGCAGTTCCTGTACCCCTCCTATGCCTATTGCGGCATAGGGTTCAATTTCCACGACCGGTTCGGATTTCGCGACTCCGTGGCGGCGGTATCGGCGTTTAGCCCCTATTACGTCCTTGGATATCTTGATCTGAAAATGCCGCGGGAGGACGTAGAGTTCGTGCGACGATGGCTGGAATGGGTGGCTAAAAACGCCGAGGTACTGGTTCCGGCCCGCATCTGCATGGAAGACGACAAAGCCTGTGTCGTCAGCAAGGTGTGCTGCGGAAAAGGCCCCATTTTTCTGCTCAACTATGGCCCTGGGCGACGGACTTTCCGGCTGGCGCTTCGGATCGGCGCTACGGGCGGTTTCGAGATACGGCAGGTGTATCCGACGCTGCATGGGCCGGAAACTTTCCACGAGGGACAGACCCTCGAAGTCTCCGTTGGCGGTGAAAGTCTGGCGATTCTGGATGTGAATAAATCGCTGGAGTCATTTCCGCCGGTCAATCCGGCGGAATTCCCCGTGGACGTGGCCGGCTGGGAGAAACAGGGCCAGGATTGGTCGGGCGGCTTTTATATGCCGCAGGTGCGATCTGCCCTTGCCGCATCCGCCGATTCAAGCCTTCCACGTGATCTGCTAAGCATCGAACAGGACTACGAGAATCTCGACGCCGCGGGCAAGAAACAAATGGACGCCCAGGGAAAGGGCAAGTTGCCTGACAACTTCATGCAAGCCTACTCTTTTCGTGACGGAAAACTCGTCGAGACATGGAAGATCGCCCCTTGGGCGTTCGCCGACCGGGTGTGGCTGGTCTATCGTCCAGCCCGTCCGCTGCCGCTGAGTGCGACGTTCCCTTCGGTGAGGGTCAATGGGAAGCCGGCGCGATTCTTCCCTCGCGTGAATTATTGGTCAGGGGGAAAAGACTGGACTGCCGTTCTGTTCTTTGCCGACGTGACGGAACTTTGTCAATACGGCCGGGCCAATACGGTGACGCTCACGGGAAGCGATGAGAATCCCGACGGACGATGCTTCGTGATCTCGGCGGCCAGGCCCGATTAACAGCCCGTTGAAGACGGCGTGCTTTTCCAGATGGTTGTCGCGCAGCCGTGCGGGCAATGGCGGAACCTTCCCCCACCGGCCAATAATTCGCGCCCCCAAGGACTACCATCGAAGGCCCGCGTGGGTGGCTGTATAATCACGTCCTATGAATGACCTTCCCCCTCGCCGCAACATCAAGCTGGTGGTGGCCTACAACGGGTCAGCCTATCACGGCTGGCAGAGGCAGGCCGAGGGATTTGACACCGTCCAGCAGCGTCTGGAGGAGACGATCTGCCGGGTGGTGAGACACCCGGTGACGGTCTATGGCGCCGGGCGGACCGACGCGGGCGTCCACGCCGCCGGCCAGGTAGCCAACTTCTATACCACCAACAGGGCGATTCCCGTCGTCGGCCTGCGACGGGCGGTCAACTCCAGGCTTCCGCGGGACATCGTCATCCGCTCAGCCGGGGCAGTGGCCGAGGGTTTCCACGCTTCACGATCGGCCCGGGGTAAGACCTACCAGTATCGCATCTGCGTCTGTCCCGTCCGCCCGGTGGAGCGGTGCGGGCAGGTGTACCACTACTGGCGGCCCTTGGACGTGGAGGCGATGCGCAGCTCGGCGGGGCGGCTGGTGGGCGAGCACGATTTCCGCGGCTTTGCCTCATCCGTGGAACAGCGAGATAACACCGTGCGCGTGATCCGCCGCTGCGAGGTCGCCGAGTGCGGCGACGAAATCCACGTCACCGTCCAGGGCAACGGGTTCCTCTACAACATGGTGCGGAACATCGTCGGCACGTTGATGGAAGTCGGCCGGGGGCATTGGCAACCACGGCGGATCGACCTGATCCTCTCTTCCCGCGATCGCGCCGACGCCGGGCCTACCGCTCCGCCGGATGGGCTGAGCCTGTTGTGCGTGCATTACGACGATGACTGCCCGGCTGCGATAGAATGATCCGNNACGGAGACGTGTCATGTGTGACGGCATCGTGATACTTGTGGGAATCGCACTTCTTATAGCCGCGTCGGTCGGATGCGGCTGCGTACCCGGCGAACTTCATCGAGCCGCGGTTGCGGCTAACATATCCGGCTCGGCCGGACCTGGCGATGTCATGAGCGATACCTGGGACGCCACCGATGCGCTGGGACGCCGCGTGGTCACGGCCGGGGAGGGGGCGCCGCCGCCCAGGCCGGAAAAGTTTGTGGGCATCTTCTACTGGACGTGGCATCGGGGCGGCTCGGAACCCTACAACGTGCAGGAAATCATCACCCAGCACCCCGATGTGCTGACCAACCACGAGCATCCCGCATGGGGTCCCCGCAACGCGCCCCACCATTGGAACGAGCCGCTTTTCGGATTCTACCGTAGCGTCGACCGCTGGGTGCTCCGCAAACATGCCGAACTGCTGGGCGACGCGGGGGTAGACGTTCTGTTTTTCGATTGCACCAACGCCAATATTACCTGGGACGAGGAGTACAAGACGCTCTGCAACGTCTTCGAGGAAGCCCGCGCCGACGGCGTGAAGACGCCGCAGATCGCCTTCATGCTCCCGTTTGGTCCCACCGACGGCAGCCGGGAGAGCATCGAGCGGCTTTACAAGGAACTCTACTCGCCGGGCAAACACCGCGACCTTTGGTTCATGTGGAAAGGCAAGCCCCTAATCATGGCCTACAACGAGAACATCGCCGATGTCCCCGGCGACCCGGCCGCCACGCAACTCCACAAGGATATCCGGGAGTTCTTCACGTGGCGTCCAGGGCAGCCCGACTATGTGAATGGCCCCAAACGTCCTGACCAGTGGGGCTGGCTGGAGAATTACCCCCAGCATGGCTATGTGAAGACGCCATCGGGTGGCTTCGAGCAGGTGACCGTTGGCGTCGCGCAGAACGCCTGCGACCTAAGTGGCGGCCACTGCGCGGCGTTCAACATGCCCGATAGCTACGGCCGCAGCTACACGAAACGCAAGGGGCAGGACGCCCGGCCAAACGCCCATTGGTACGGACTCAACTTCGCGGAACAGTGGGACCGGGCCTTCGAGCTGGATCCCCAGTTCGTGTTCATCACGGGATGGAACGAATGGATCGCCGGGCGCCACGAGTTCTGGGGGATGAAGGAGAACGCCTTCCCCGACGAGTATGACGACGAGCACAGCCGCGACATCGAGCCTATGAAGGGCGGCCACGGCGACATCTACTACTATCAGATGGTTGATCGCATTCGACGGTTCAAGGGCGCGCGCCCTCAGCCGACGGCCGGCGCGCCCAAGACGATCCGCATCGACGGCAGCTTCGGTGACTGGGAAGGCGTAGGCCCCGATTTCCTGCATCACAAAGGCAATACCAGGCCGCGCGACGCCCAGGGATATGGATCGAGGCATTATACCGACAACACGGGACGTAATGACATCGTTAGCGCCCGCGTTGCCCGCGACGCCAAGAATGTCTACTTCTATGTTCAGACCGCCGCCGACCTGACGCCGCCCACCTCACCCAACTGGATGTGGCTGCTCATTGACGTTGACCGCAACCACGATACCGGATGGGAGGGCTATGATTTCATCTTGAATCGGACCTCACCGGGCGTGCTGGAACGGTGCATGGGAGGCTGGACCTGGAAAGAGGCCGGGCAGGTGCGTTTCGCCGTAAAGGGCAACCGCCTGGAAGCGGCTATCCCGCGCAAGCTGCTGGGCCTGGCTGACGGCAAGGCGATCGACATCGGCATCAAATGGGTGGACAACATTCGCAAGCCCGGCGACCTGTACGACTTCTACCTCAGCGGCGATGCCGCCCCACAGGGACGGTTCAACTTCCGGTATCGGGAGTAGGCCGAACCGTCCACACGGAGACAATTCCCGGAGTATCCAGCCGGCCCGGCTGCGCTAGAATGATCTGACCCGAAAAGGCGGTGCCTGACATGTCCAAGAGAATCGTGATTATCGGCGGGGTGGCCGCGGGGGCCTCCGCTGCGGCCAAGGCCCGGCGGATGAGCGAGGATGTCGAGATCGTCCTAGTCGAAGCCGGCCCGTATATCAGCTTCGCCAACTGCGGACTACCGTATCTGGTAGGCGGCGAGATCGCGCGGAGCGACGACCTGTTGGTGGTCGAGGAGGGGTTGTTCGCCCGGCGGTTCAACGTGGATGTACGGACCCGCACCCGCGCCGTCTCCATCGACCGCCGCAACGGCAGCGTCCTGCTGGAAGGCCCCGACGGCAGATCCGAAAGCCTCTCGTACGACAAGTTGATCCTGGCCACCGGGGCGACGAACATCGTCCCGCCGCTGTCGGGGCTGGACCGCAAGGATGTCTTTTCTCTGCGCACCATCCCCGACGCCGAGGATATCGTGCGGAGCCTGGAGGCCCTGAAGGCGTCCCACGCCGATCCCATACGCGCTGCCGTCATCGGCGGCGGTTACATCGGCCTGGAGGCGGCCGAGCAGCTACTCCGGCGCGGCTGCGAGGTGACGATCATCGAGCTGGCCGGCCAGGTCATGCCCGCCTTGGACCGCGAGATGGTCGAGCCGGTCCAGGCTGCGCTGGTCAAGGCCGGTTGCCGGCTGGTGCTTTCCGACGCCCTGGCGGAAGTTCTTGACCAATCCGGCAGCGGTTTGGCGGTGACCAAATCCGGCCTGCGGATTCCATTCGATATCGCCATCCTGGCCACGGGCGTGCGACCAAACGTGGAGTTGGCTGTCTCAGCCGCCCTGCAACTGGGGGCCAGCGGGGCGATCCGCGTGGACCGCTTCCAGCGAACCTCCGATCCGGCGATCTACGCCGCCGGGGACAACAGCGAGCTTCCGCACGTCGTGTTGGGCAGGCCCGTGAACATTCCCCTTGCCGGCCCGGCCAACAAAGCCGGCCGATCCGCCGGGGCTAACGCGACGCTGGACCTTCTGGGCGCTTCCGACGACGACCAGCGCCGAATATCCGTTAGAGGCGTTCTGGGCACTGCCATCGTGCGGGCTTGCGGGGCGGTGGTGGGGACGACGGGCCTGACCGAAAAACAGGCCCGCCGGGAGAACCTGCCCGCCGAGGTCATGTACATGCCCACCGCCAACCACGCCGCCTATTACCCAGGCGCGCAGCGGCTGCTGTTGAAGTTGATTTACGATCCGGCGTCGGGACGCCTGCTGGGCGCACAAGCCGTCGGCGGCGAGGGTGTGGACAAGCGCCTGGACGTCTTGGCGACGGCGATCCAGGCTGGATTAGCCGTCGAGGACATGGAGCAACTGGACCTCTGCTACGCCCCGCCGTTTGGTTCGGCCAAGGACCCAATAATCCTGGCGGGCTTCGCCGCCTCCAATCTCCGCCGGGAATTGATGCCCTCTATCACGCCGGGCCAACTCCTGGAGGCCCTTGCCGGTGCGAACCCGCCGCTGGTGCTGGATGTCCGCACGCCCAAGGAATTTGCCGCCGGCCACCTGGAAGGCGCCATCCACATACCAGTCGAGGAAATTCGCCGTCGCCTCGACGAAATACCCGCCGACA
>PMBX01000132.1 GCA_003153915.1 Phycisphaerales bacterium | reverse complement strand
TGACGGCGGTTCGGAAGGAACCGGCCCCACTGTTGTTAAGATTGGTGACTTTGTAGACGGTTCCGCAACGGCCTCCGGTGGCCAGGCAGCCGTAGCCTTCTGCTCCGGGAAAGGCTGGGAATCCCGATGGAGGGTCGTCGTTGGCGATGGTCCCCATCGCCTGGTTGTCGGCGAAAGTCGCACCGGTGATGGTGTCGAGAGTGACGTAGAATTGCTCGTTAGGCTCGATAGCCGTGTCTCCGTTGACGTAAACGGTGATCGTGCCGCCGGATTGGCCGGAGGGTATCGTCAGCGTCCCGTTGGCGGCGGTGTAATCGTTGTTGGCCACCGTGGCAGTCTGGTCTGCCGTCCAGTAATGCACCGTCACGTCCTGGGAGGTCGGCGCCGAGAGGATCACGGAGAAGTTGAAGGGCGTCTGCCCGCTGTGGCCCTCATTGGCCGAGAAGTCCATGATGCGAAGGGTCGGCAGGTCGTCGTTGAGGATGGTTCCCGTACCCGTGGCGACACCGATGGCCACTTCGCTTGTGGGGGCGGCGTTGCTGAGGTTGACTTGGAAGGTTTCATTCATCTCCACCTTTGTATCGCCGTTGACGTAGACGGTAATCGTACCGGAGGTTTGCCCGATGGGGATTGTCAGCGTGCCGCTGGTGGGGGTGTAATCGTTGTCGGCGGCTGTCGCCGTTCCATCGGCGGTTGCGTAGTCCACCGTCACGGCAGTGTCACAGGCGGCCGAGAGGGTCACCGGGAAGTTGAAGGCGGTCGTCCCGCTATTGGCCTCCTGCTGGCTGACGTTTCCGATCGACAGGGTCAGCAGGTCGTCGTTGAGGATGGTTCCCGTACCCGTGGCGGCACTGATGGCAGCCTCGCCGGCGGGGCCGGCGTTGCTGAGGTTGACTTGGAAGGTTTCATTCGTCTCCACCTTTGTATCGCCGTTGACGTAGACTGTAATCGTTCCTGAGGTTTGCCCGATGGGGATCGTCAGCGTGCCGCTGGTGGGGGTGTAATCGTTGTCGGCGGCGGTCGCCGTTCCATCGGCGGTTGCGTAATTCACCGATATGGGAACGTCGCTGGCGGCCGAGAGGGTCACCGAGAAGTTGAAGGCGGTCGTCCCGCTATTGGCCTCCTGCTGGCTGACGTTTCCGACCGACAGGGTCGGGCACGTCCAGCCCCAGTTGGCGGCAAGGGCACCCAGGTCGGTCAGGGTAACAGACCCGTCGCCAGAGAAGTCCCCCTGAGCCCAGCTTCGCCCGGACTGGTTCCAGTTGGCCGCAATGACGCCCAGGTCAATCAAGCCAACCGTGCCGTCACGATTGGCATCGCCTGGGTGGGCGGCAGCTATCGTCGGTATGCACAGGACCGCCACGGCCAGGGCTAATAAAGTCATTATGAAAGTTCTCACGGGGTCACCTCTCGTCGGGGGGAAAAAGAAGATACGGCGGCTCAACTTGGCCCACATCATCGGGGCTTCCTTTACGTCAGGAGGCATAAACTTGCCTGCGTTTTATTATACCATAATCCTGGCGGATTCCAAAGATAAATAAGGTTTATACCTTATAAACAATTAAGGGATACCACTGCCGCGTTTTTATTATCGAGGATGTCTCGCCATATGCCGGCAGGGCTTTCGGTTAAAATCCGGCAAAGCGATTTCCTCCATGTATCGAAGCGGCTCTTGATGAACCAGAAAAAGTCCAAGGGCGATATGATGTCGCAAGGAATATGCCCCCTGGATGGATAGCCGTTTACGACCCGTCATCAAGGCCGGCGGCAAAGTTGCTGGCGGAGGGAGGAAAGCACTGGATAGAATCGGGCCGTGGCGTAAAACGATATCATAAGCCGGGTAGAGAGATGTCATGGGATTGTCGCGTAGGGAATTTCTCAAGTCCGCCGCTGCTGCCGGGGCGGGATCGCTCCTAGCGGCCCGCTGGTGGCAGCAGACGGTCTTGGCGGGTGTGGGTAGTGATTCCCAGCCAAGTTCGACCCAGTTCGCAGGAACCATCGCCGGGAGGCAAAGCATGTTTTTTCCGCAGGACAAGTTACAGCGGTTACGCGCCAACGTGGAGCACCTGGCCTGGGCCAAACCACTACGGGATAACCTTCTGGCCGCCTGCCGGCCTTGGATGGACATGTCCTACGACGACCTGTGGTCGTTGATGTTCGGTCCGGGCATCACCCGGACCTGGATGGTCTGGTCCAACGGTTATTGCCCCTCGTGCCAAGCTAAGGTGCCGATGTACGAATGGCGGATGGAAGCCCTGGCCCAGCCGTGGAAGGTCCGCTGCCCGCACTGCAAGGAACTGTTCCCCAAGAACGATTTCCTTCGTTACTACCGGTCAGGCCTGAATGCCCAGGGGGTCTTCGTGCCCCACCAGGCCGACCGCTCCCTGCTGTTCAACACCGAACATCCCGATCCTTCCGATCCGTTGCGATCCTTCGGCGTGGACGACGGGGAAGGTTTTGTGCAGGAACAGAACCGCTGGCGGTTCATCGGGGCCTACCTGATTTACGGCCAATGGAAACAGGCTGTGCTCGGCGGGCTGATGAGGTTGGCCGACGCATACGTCCTGACCGGCGGCTCGGAGTATGCCCGCAGGGCGGCGATCCTGCTGGACCGCATCGCCGATTTTTATCCAGCCTTTGACTACAGGACCCAGGGCCTGACATACGAGACCCCCGGCAATGACGGCTACGTCTCCGTCTGGCACGACTCCTGCGGGGAGACGCGCGTGATGGCGTTTGCCTACGACGCTATTGCCTCGGGCTTCGATGGCGATTCGGCGCTGGTGGAGTTCCTCGCCGGCCGGGCCGCCAAAGCGGGACTGGAGAATCCCAAGAAGACCTCCGGCGACATCCGGCGGAACATTGAGGACCGTATCCTGGCGGACGCCTTTTCGCACCCGGCGAAGATCCACTGCAACTTCCCGATGCGCGAAACATGCCAAGTAACCCTTCAGGCGGTGTTGGATTGGCCGCGCTATCGCCAGGATGTGTTGGCCCAGATCGGCGCGGTAATCGACGAAGCCACCGCTGTTGACGGCGTGACGGGGGAAAAGGGACTGGCCGGCTACTCTTCCATGGTCCTCCAAAGCCTGGCGATGCTGCTGGGGCAGTTTGACAACGCCGAACCCGGCTTCCTGCGGGAAATGCTCCGTAAGCATCCTTCCCTGGCCAAGACGTGGCGGTTCAACATCGACACCTGGTGTTTCCAGAAATATTACCCCCTCACGGGTGACACCGGCTGGTTCGCCAAGACCACGGATCAGTACGGTGGAAGCTTCCTTACCGTGCCCAACTGGGACCGCGGCAGCATATTCAGCGACACCGCGCCGGGCATGGCAACCAACTGGACATTACTGTGGCGGCTCTATGAGGCCACCGGCGATACGGCCTACGTCAAGGCGATGGTCCAGGCCAACGGTGGGAAAGCCGACGGCATCCCTTATGACGCTATGTTCCCGGATACCGATGCCGTCGAAGGGCGGATACGACGGATCATCGAGGATGAAGGTCCGATTATTCCCCTTGCCAGCGTGGACAAGAAGGAATGGCACCTGGCCATCCTGCGGGGCGGGTCCAAGGCCGATCCTTTTGCCGTCTGGCTGGACTACGACTCCGGCGGAAAGCATTCGCACGCCGACGGGATGAACCTGGGGCTTTTTGCGATGGGACTGGACCTGATGCCCGACCTGGGGTATCCGCCGGTCCAATACGGCGGCTGGTTGAGCAAACAGTGCAACTGGTACCGCGGTACGGCTTCCCACAACACCGTCCTGGTCGATGGGGCCAACCAGGACCACGGCTGGGAGTTTGTACCCATTGGCGGTGCTACAAAGATGTGGGGAGACGGAAAAGTCCTCCATGCCGTCCGCGCCAGCGGCGCGAAAATCTACGAAAAGTCCCGCCAATATGAGCGTACGGTCCTGGTCGCCGCCATCGACGAGCGGGACTTCTATTTCCTGGATATCTTCCGGGTCGTCGGCGGCAAGGAGCACGCCAAGTTCACCGGCAGCCATTTCGGTACCGTCACCACGGGCGGACTGTCGCTGGCGCCCGCGCCCGATTTCGGCCATGAAACGCTGATGCGGGCCTTCCAGACCGATCCGGCCCCCGCGCCCGGCTGGTGGGCGGACTGGAAGATCGAGGACCGCTACAAACTTCTGCCCGCACCAGCCGACCTGCACTTCCGCCACATCGACCTGACCTCCGGTGCGGCCGCGTCGGTCTGCGAAAGCTGGCTTGTTCCGGGCAGCTACAGCAACGCCGAGGAGACATGGCTTCCCCGCGTGATGGTCCTGCGACGGGCCGATGCGGCCCCGCTGGCCTCCACCTTCGTTGCCGTCATGGAACCATACCGGGATCGGCCCATCCTGGCCGGTTGGCGGCGGCTGACGCTGAAAGATTCCCTAGGCCGCGACTTCGGCGACTCGCATGTCGCCGTGGAGGTCAAGACCGCCGGCGGGCTTACCGACTTGTTTGTCGCCGCCGATGTGGAAAATCCCCAGGGGCTTCAACCCGCATATAAGCCGGGCGAGGCGATCCTCCAGAGCGATTGGCAACTGAGCCTCGACGGCGAGGCGTGCTTCATCCGCAAGGACCCCGCCGGACGGATTCGACATATCACCCTGGCCAACGCGACAAGCTGCTCCGTCGCCGGCGTGAGGATATCGCTCCATCGGCTGACAGACTTCCTGGAAGTCTCGCTGGAGCCTTCCGGCCCCGTCGTCGTCACCGGCGATCCCTCCGCCGTCAAAGAGATAACAACCGGCCGAGCGGGCCAATGAAAATGGCTTGGGCAAGCCCCGTGCACCGAACGGGTATGGTTTCAGCCTTGTTTTTGGAAATATCCCCCGGCCGTGCCGGGGGCTTCCGGTTGTTCGACGGGTGGAATGTCCATGGCATCCTTCGGCTTTCTCCTTGCCCGTGTGCCGTCCATTGTGTACACTTCATGTGGTAACATAAGGAGCCGGTCCATGAACCGCTTGAACATGCGCGAGGCACGCCGGCGTTTCAGCGAGATCGTCGATGCCGCCCAGCGGGGCCGCTCGACGGTCATCACCCGGCGAGGCCGGCAGGTGGCCCGCGTCGATCCCATCATCCCCGCCGAAGGCAAACGGCTGCCGGACCTGTCCGATTTCCGCTCCTCGATCAAGATCAAGGGCAAGCCCCTGTCGCAGACCGTAATTGACCGCCGCCGGGAGGGGCGATACTGATGGCCTACATCGACACCAGCGTCCTGGCGGCCTACTACTGCCCCGAACCGCTTAGCCGCGCGGTTCAGAAGGCCCTGGGGAAGGTCGCTCAGCCCACGATCAGCCCCCTGGTGGAGGTGGAGCTTTACTCCGAGGTGGCAACCAAGGTACGCGCCAGGGAACTGGAGGCGGCGGCGGGGCGGCGGATTCTGGCCCTTTTCCAAAAACACCTTGCCGAGGGCTTCTACGGCCTGGTGCCCATCGACGCGGCGGAGTATCGCCTGGCGAGGGACTGGATCGGCGGATTTTCCAGCCCGCTTCGCGCAGCCGACGCCCTGCACCTGGCGGCAGCATCGGCCAACGATCTGACGCTGCTGACGGCAGACAAGGCGCTGGCGCGCTCGGCGGGCCATTTCGATGTTGCCTGCGAGTTGATCGGCTGATGGGATCAAGCGTCTACGACGCCAGGTGGCATTCCCAAATCGGGCTTTGATATTCGTGCCACCCCCAACTTTGGGAGTTGGGGGTGTGTTACGTTCGTCACCCCAAAGCTGCACACCTCCAAACTGCGTTTGGGGATGGCAAAAAATGGGTGGCACGACCAAACTCAGGGAAATCGTTGGGATATCCGCGCGGCGATATATTGGCGAAACTGGCGTAAATATCGGATATCCTCTCTGTCGTGGAGTGCAGCCGCATGGAGAGCTATCTTGCCGCCGAGATTTCCGCCTCCGCCGTGGCGGGCAACCTGGCGCTGTTGCGCGGGCTGCTGGCGCCGGGAGTCAAGCTCTGCGCCGTGGTCAAGGCCGACTGTTACGGCCATGGACTTGCGCTGCTGCTGGACACTCTCCAGGCCGGGGCAGACTGCCTTGCCGTTGCGACCCCCCAAGAAGCCATTGACCTGCGCGGCCTGGGCTACGGGGGCGCGATCCTGATGTTCTTCTCCGCCTGCGCGTTGGCCGACGGGCAGGAGCGCCTCGATGCCCTGGCCGAGTTGATCTCCCGCAACGTTACACTGACGGTGGCCTCTGGGCGCGAACTGGACGTCGTCGCCGAAACGGCTGCCAAGGTCGCCGCCCAGGCCGTCGTCCATGTCAAGATCGACAGCGGCATGGGGCGCAGCGGCGTCCCGGCAGATTCCGCCGGCCCGCTCATCCGCCAGGCGCGCAGGCAACGCGGCGTAAAACTCGAGGGGATATACACTCACCTGGCCACCGCGGACGAAGCCGACAAATCCTATGCGCGCGAGCAACTCAAACTTTTCCTGGCCGCCGTGGAAGCCGGCGGCGGGCGGGACGGCCTGGTCATCCACGCCGCCAACTCCGCGGCCACCATCGACCTGAGCGATGCTCGCCTGGACATGGTCCGGCCCGGCATCGCAGTCTACGGTTACCAGCCCTCCGACGACATGCACCATCGCCTCCCGCTCCGCCCCGCCCTGCGCCTCACGGCCCGGCTGATGCAGATCAAGGACCTCCCCGCCGGCAGCCGTTGTGGATACGGCCTGACGCACACGTTCACCCGTCCCAGCCGCGTTGGCCTGGTGCCCGTGGGTTACGCCGACGGCTACTTCCGCCGCCTGTCCAACCGCGCCACGATGCGCGTCGCCGGCTACGACGCCCCCGTGCGAGGCCGCGTTTCCATGGACCAGGTCATCATCGACCTCACCGACGCCCCCTCCGCCGCCATCGGCGACGAAGTCGAGATCATCTCCCCAGACCCTTCTGCTCCCCATAGCGTCGCCAACCTCGCCCGACAGGCCGGAACCATCCCCTACGAAATCACCTGCCGGCTTGGAAAACGCCTGCGAGCAACCCTGACGCGATAAACCCGAGCAGGTTGTTCAGCTCAGCCACAGGTTTTCAGACGCGGTCACGCCACGCCGTCGGGGCCGGGGGACTCGCCCTTGGGCCGGTGTTTCCAGCGGCGGTGGACCCAGAGGTATTGTTCCGGGGCGTCGCGGACGATTTGCTCCAGGGCGTGGGTATATTCCTGGGTGATCCATCGTAGCGGGTCGGCTTTGCCGGCCCATTCAACGGGGTGGATGATCCGCTGCACGCCGATCTCAAATGTGAACGGTTCCCCCAGCCGTCGCCCGTACCCCACAACGATGGGCACGCCGAACTGCATCGCCATCAGGCCGATGGACTTGTAGGTGCTGGCCGGGCGGCCGAAGAAATCCACGAACAGGCCCTTGCGCCCCGCGTCCTGGTCGGCGATGAACGCCAGGGTTCCCTTTGTCGCCAGCACGTCCTCCATCGAGGCTGCCGCGCCCTT
>PMBX01000226.1:16225-17360 GCA_003153915.1 Phycisphaerales bacterium | reverse complement strand
CTTACGGCAGGCCAATCCATCCGCCTGGCCGTTCGCCGAATGGGCGAGGCCAAGACCATCGAAGTCACCCCGGTGCCGATGCCTTCCATGCCCCAGGAAGCCAAGCGGTACCTGAATCAGAAACTGGGTTTCCTGGTTCGCGAGAAGGTCGTGCTGGACCAGTACTTTGACCGCACGCCCACCGGGGCCGTGGCGGGATTGCTTACGGTGTTGGCGCGTGCGGACCTGCCGGCGGGAAAGGCCGGCTTGCAGCAGGGTGATCTGATCGTCAGCGCCAATGACCAGCCGGTAAGCACGGCTGCGGCGATAAAGCAGATAGTGGAAGGCGCCGACGCCAAGAAGCCCATCAGCCTGGTCATCCGCCGCGGCGATCAGACGCAAACCCTGACGATCCCGCCCGGCGGGAAATAGCGCCTGTCGCCACCCGGGTAGTGGGCAGGGATGAGGCAATGAAAACCGTCGGATTGATCTGCGCATGGATCTGCCTGACGACGGCGTGGGCATGGCCCCAGTCGATTGGCGGGCCTACGGCCTCCGCGCCTGCCTTGAAGTTGAAGGGGGCGACTTCCTTGCCCGCCAGCGCCTCTGCGCCCGCGACGTCCACCGCCCCATCCGAGGAGGACTTGCTGGCGGCTGGGAGCTTGCGACAATCGGCCTTGACGCTGATGAATTCCTCTTCCTTGGAGCAGGGACGCAACGAGCGGCTCAAGGCATTGACCGGTCTTGCCGAGAGGCTACAGCCCGGAAATATTCACAATGCCCGCCTGCTGGGAAGTATTCAGGAAGACCAGCGCAACCTGGAAGCCGCCGCGGAACTGGCCGGGCTGTGCTTCAACGCCAATCCCGACGATCACGCCCTTGGCGTCCGTTACCTTCAACTGGGTTCCGCGGCATTGAAGCGGCCGGATGAGAAAAAGGCGTTCCTAGAGTCTACCCTGTCCAAGCAGCAGACCCCCGCCGCCTTGCGGGCCGAGGCGGCCATGATGTTGGGGGAAATGCTCATGAAATCGGGGCAGAAGGAGCAGGCCATGGGGTTTTTTTCCCAGGCGCTGCAACTTGACCCGTACTGTGCCCAGGCGGCCCAGGCACAGGTTTCCGTTGCCGGAAATCCCCAGCCCGCTGATAGCGCCAAGGC
>PMBX01000226.1:0-16187 GCA_003153915.1 Phycisphaerales bacterium | reverse complement strand
TACTCCAAGGCCATCGGGGTCTACGATTCCCTTCCAAGTAATCTGTCCGGGGACCGCCAGGTCATCCCGCCGATCGTCGAGGCCTACCGCCGATCGGGCCAGACCGCCCAGGCCGACCAACTCGCCCAACGAATGTTGGCGGGCTATGGCCAGGGGGATCCCAACAGCCTTTCGCCCCGGATTGCCATGGATGTGGCCAGTTTTCTGATCGGCACGGACACCACCCCTCGGGCAATCTTGGGCTACGCCCGGCGGGCGGCGGGGATGAATCCCGATACGCCCGAAATCCAGCGTCTCCTGGGCGCCGCGGAGGTGATGAGCGGTCAGGCGGAATTGTTGTCCTCCGGGATGGATCGGCTGGAGAAACTCAAGACCGCAGACGCCTTTGCCGCCATTTTGCTGGCCGAGGCTCGCTATGCAGCCGGGCAGGATGACGCCGGACGAGAAGCCCTCCTTGCCGTGGCAGGGGCGCTGCGCAACGGATTGACCTATCGGAGGCTGGCGGCGCTTGCCAAGCAGAAAAAAGTCGATCTTCCCCCCGTGCCCGGGGCCGAGGAGATTCGCCAGACCGTGGAACAACTGTCCCCGGATACTTTCCGGATGGCGACCCATCCCCAGGAGTTCGTTGCGATCCGTCTTAAAATGGCTAAAAACTTCTTTGCCCCGGGGGAACCCATCGAGATCGACTCGCAGATCACCAATATCTCCAAGGTGGACTTGCCGCTGGGGGACTGGGGCTTGTTTCACCCCGTTATGAATCTCCAGGTAGCGGCCTCCCCAGGCCCCAAGGAGCAATTCACTGTCATCCCCGCGGTGGAGTGGCCCGCGCCGCGTACCCTGCCCGCCGGGGCCTCGGTCAGCCAGTCCGTGCGCCTGGACAGCGGTTTGCTGGCGGATTTCCTCGCCCGCAGGCCGCTGGAGGACGTGACCCTCACGATTACCGGTCTGGTCGATCCGGTGCAAAAAGGGATGTTCAAGCAAGAAAGCTCCATCCCCCCCATCAATCCCCAGCCGCTGGTCATCACGCGAAGCCGCCTCATGCAAGCGCCCCAAGGCGATACGCCGGAGGCGTGGTCGCAGGCATATCAGTATGCGCTTCGGGTCATTGTGACGGACCTGTCCCGCGGGGACTTGTCCAGGCGAATGCAGGCCGCCCGGCAGGCGGCATCGCTGATCGTCGGCGTGCGGGAGATCGAACGTGGCCGGGCGAAACTGCCCGATCAACTTCACGGCGCGGTAAACAAGCCCGTTATCCTGGCCATGCTCAAAAAGGCGTTGGCGGACCGTTCTTGCGCCGTCCGGGCCGAGGCGCTGGCGGCGATGGGGCCTGCCAAGATGGATGACTCCATCCTGGCGGTCATCGTTCCCATGGAAAAGGACCCCAGCCCGCTGGTGAGGCTGCGCCTGGCGGAATTGCTGGGAGTTTCCCGCGCGACGGGACAACAGGCGGTCGTCGAGCGCCTTGCCAAGGATTCCGACGAAATGGTCCAGACGATGGCCGGGGCGTTCCAGCGGTCCCAACCGGCAAAGTGAGCCTCTCGCAGGTCCGGGCCGGGTCGTTGTCCCGATAGTTGCTGCCCCGTGGCGTGGCGCATTGTTCCGTTGCTCCAAAGATCGGTTGACAAGGAGTATTTCGATGACAGACCGCCAATCCGCCGTGCGGCGCCTCTGCGAACGGGGCGTGGTGGCCATTGTCCGCGCGCCCTCCAGTGAGCAGTTACTGGAGGTGGCCGCTGCGCTGCTGCGCGGCGGGGTGGATTGCATCGAGATCACCATGACCACACCCAATGCGCTGGAGGTCATCAGCCAATGTCGCTCGGCGCTCGCTCCGGCGGCCATGATAGGCGTCGGAAGTGTGTTGGACGGGCGAATGGCCGGGGAAGCCATCNNGACATCGTCAAGGTCTTCCCAGCCGGGCAGTTCGGGCCAAGCTACCTCCGCGACCTTCTGGCCCCCATGCCGCACCTGAAGCTGTCTCCCACCGGCGGGGTGGACCTTAACTCTGCCGGTGAATGGATCACCGCAGGCGCCGTGACGTTGGGCATAGGCTCGGCGCTTGTTGGCAAAGCCGCGCTGGCGGAGCACAACTTCAACCTCATTGAGAACCTGGCGCGACAGTACGTCGGAATCGTTGCCGACGCCCGCGCTGCTGGTAAGAAGAAATAACACCCAGGCGGAACCATGCTCCACATGTTGGCCAAAATTACGTCAGTCGCCGCGGGCCTGTTACGTTGGGTGGGGCAACGTCCGGGGTATCTGTTGTTTGTAGCCGCCGATGAGGAACTTTCCCTCCAGCGACCGGAGCGATTCGAGCGGGCCTGGCTGGAGACGATGCTCCTGTCGCTGATCTGGGGTTGGGCGGCGGTGCAGATATGGAGCCTGACCTGGAGCGTCTTTGGGGACTATTCAGGCATTCCGCTGATGCCGGTGGCCTCCGTATTGGCGGTGATGGTCCTTTGGCCGTATCGTCGCGCGGTGCTGGCGCTGGCCGAGGCGATCTGTCCCACGGAAAGCCATCGCCCCTTGGCGGTGGGGGTGATCCTGGCGGGAATGGTGCTGATGTGGCTGGGGATCAAGAGTTGGAACCCCGACTTCCCCACGTACCTGCCGCCGGCCTGGCAGTGGCTGCGCCCCCGGACGATGTTTCGCTCGCTAATGTTGGCGCCATTGTGGGGCGGCTGGTCGATGCTGGTGGCCTGCCTGTTTTGCAAACCCTCCGCCACCACTCCCCCGGCAGTATCCGCCTATGCTCGCGGTTGCTCTCCCCCAGCGGCTGCGGCGGTCCTGGCGGTGGTGCTGGCGGCGACCATCGTGTACTTCAATCACCTGCCCTGGCGGCAATTGAGCATCTCTGTGGTGGCGATGGTGGCCGGCGCGGCATCTGGTCCGGTCATTTGCAGGCAACGCGGGGGCTTGGACCGCAACGTCCTTCTGGGGGCCAACCTGCTGACCCAACTGGCCTTCATGCTGGCCTACCTGGCCAACCGCTGAGGGGTACTTGACGGCCCGTCTATGGGTCGCTAGAAGGAGCAGTGTGAGAAACACAGCCGTCCTGACAACCTCCGTCGGCAACTACTCCAAGCGTTCCGGCAAGGTCCGCGACATATACGACCTGGGCGACCAGCGTCTGCTGATCGTCGCCACCGACCGCATCAGCGCCTACGACGTGGTCATGCCCAATGGCATCCCCGATAAAGGTCGCCTGTTGACGCAGATCAGCGCCTTTTGGTTCGAGATGATGGGCGAGTTGGTGGCCAGCCACATGATCTCCACCGACCTGTCCGACCTGCCCGAAGATTGCCGGGACGAGGAACTCGACGGGCGGTTCATGCTGTGTCGCAAGGCCCAGGTCGTGCCCATCGAGTGTGTGGTTCGCGGGTACCTGGCCGGTAGCGGATGGAAGGAATACAAGGCGTCGGGGGCCGTCTGCGGCGTGAAACTGCCCAAGAAGCTGAAGCTCTGTTCCAAGCTGCCCGAGCCGATCTTTACCCCCGCCACCAAGGCCGAGACCGGCCATGACGAGAACATCGACTTCCAGAAAGCCTGCGGGCTGGCGGGCAAGGATGTAATGAACACCCTGCGCGAAAAATCCCTGGCGGTCTATTCCCGCGCCGCCGCTTATGCCGCCGAACGGGGGATCATCATCGCCGACACGAAGTTTGAGTGGGGCCGGGACGCCCAGGGACAGTTGATTCTTATCGACGAGTGCATCACCCCAGACTCCTCCCGTTTTTGGCCGGCAGATGGGTACGAACCGGGGCGCGACCAGCCCAGTTTCGACAAGCAATATCTGCGTGACTGGCTGGACGAGATCGGTTTCGACCGCAACCCGCCGGGACCGCTGCTGCCGGCGGAGGTTGTTCAGAAGACCCGCCAAAAATATGTCGAGGCCTTCACCCGCCTCACCGGCAGGCACTTCAAGTGGGAATAACCCAGCCCTGATCGTTTAGTCTGCCCCGACGATCCGTATCGCGCCTTTTCCGGAGAGCTTGACCGTCTTGAGCGCCATATCGGCCCGGCGCAGCAGTTCACGACACGACACGCCGTCGGTGGGAAAGCTCGCCAGACCGCCCGAGATGGTCAACTTGCCCGCCGCCTGAGGCCCTAGGGAGGGGAAATGATACGCCGACACGGCCGAGAGAAACCGCCTCGCCAGGGCTTGTGCGCTTTCGGGCGGGCGGCTGCCGGGCGCGCGGGGGCGGTCCTTGTCCCAGAACAGCACCGCGAACTCATCCCCGCCGATCCGCGCTACGATGTCGTGGGCGCGGGTAATCCGCTTCATCAGGCCGGCTGTCTCGCGCAGAATCTCGTCGCCTACGGCGTGGCCGAACTGGTCGTTGTAGCTCTTGAAGTCGTCGATGTCATACAACAGCAGCGTCGCGCGGAAGTTCTTTTCAGCGGCCTCCTGAAGGATACGGTCCGTGGCGTGGTAGAAGTACCGGCGGTTGTAGGCCCCGGTCAGGTGGTCGGTGATGGCCAGATGATGTAGGCTTTCGGTGCGTTTTCCCGCCGCCACCAGCGAGGGAAGGATCGTCGCCACGTCCGCGACCAGCGCCTTGCCGGCAACATCGAGCTTGATCGGTCCCAGGCTGACCAACGCGCGAGGGGCATCATGGTTTAACTTGGCGAGTATCGTCGCCCCGGCGGGTTGTTGGCCGTAATCCACCCACGCCAAATCCACCCCGAGCCGCCGGCTCAGGATCGAAGCGGCGCAGGTTTCCACGTCCTTGCGGCTGGCGGTAGCCTCCACCAACCGCGTTATCTCCTGGGTGGTCAAGGTCCACAGACCGCCTTCGCTCGGCGATATCAAGCCCACGGTGGCGGCCAATCGGTGCAGCTCGGCAAGCTCCCGACGGGTGGGGGGGGCAATCAGGTAGTCGTCCAGGGCCTCGCCCAACAGTTGACGGGTGGCGGGTTCGTCGCCGGGCCGGCAAAGCCCCAGTATCCGCGAGTCCGGCTGCAACCGCCGGGTAGCGAGACATAGGCCGGCGAAGTCGGATGTTTCGGCCGACAACAGAACCACCGGCCAGGGATGCTGCCGCATTGCCTCCAGCGCGTCGTGTGGATCGACGAAGTGGGTGAAGGTTTCCGCCTCCGACCTTTCCACCAGGTCCGCTGCCGTGGGCTCGTCGGCCACCAACAGCATATCCTTGGCGCCCTTCATAGCCGATCCCCCGCCAACGACGCGACCTCGCGCGTCACGGCGGCATCGGTCGATAACCCAAGCCCTCGCCTGGGAGAAGATTTCGCCTCGGCGTTCATCGAGATGCGTTAGGCCCTCCAGCTCCAAGCCCATTGTACCCCGAAGGCCGAAAATCGTCTATGGACATTGGTGAACTACCAAGCCCATTAGAGAGGACATGAGGGGAAAGCCGGCTTATTAGCCGCGAACTTACGCGAACAAGACGAACAAAAACGAAAACCTTTTATTGCTTAAAAGGTCCGGTTTGTTCGCGATGCCGCTTGGGGCCACCAAGTGGTTCGCGGCTCAAAAGATAATTCGAAAACCCATCGCGCGGCGGGATCGCCGGCCCATCGGCTCGGTCTGTCAGTTGGTTCCTTCACCCACGGTGGGAAGGGGGCTTTCGGCCAGCTCCCGCTGCCGCTGGATGAACTGATCCTTGAGCAGGTGAAAATCAGAACGGTCGATCTCGCTGATCCCTATGAGGTCGGCTATGCCCTTTACCCGCTCGATGGACGAGCTTTCTCCACGCCCCAATCCCCAGCCCAGGATTACACCGGTCAGGATCACGGCGGATGCGAGGATCGGGACCATGCTACGATATAGCGTGCGGCGGAAAGGTTTGTAAGGCCGGCGGAAGACCACGCTGAAGTATTCACGAATTCCGCTGACGGCTAGAAATGTCAAAACCGCCATAGATAGGATGATGACGGGGATAACACCTAGAGGATTATTCGGGCCTGTAATGTGGGAAACCAAAAAAATGGTCAATGACGCTAAACCGACAAGTACCCCCAGCGACACCATCCATTTCCTGTCCCGCAGACGGATGGGCGGTGGCGTAGTCATGCCCAGTTCCTCAGCCCGCCGGCGGATGGCGGAATACGAAAGCCGAATCAACAGGCACAAGACCACCGCCAGCAAAATTGCGAATTCTAGGATGGTCTGGCCCAGGGTGTAACTCAGCCCATAAGCGTGGCTTCCTGTCGTCAGGAAGCGATAGAGTGCATAGCCCCCAAACGGCAAAGCGACGGCAAGGAGGCATATCCGCCCCAGGCGATGCCAACCCACAAAGACCAGGACGGGACGGTTTTCCTTTCGACGCAACAGGTTTAGCAACGAGACGGTCCCCAGCAGTAACGAAGCCAGCAACAGGCAACCTAGCAGCACCAGCAAGCCTAATTCCATCGCGACGTAATACTCAGCCGAGCGCAGCGGGCCTGGATCGAAGCGATATTCAGGCAAGCGGGGAGTTAGAAGGTTTTCGAGAATACCCATTTTGCGGCGGTCTGTTTCGTACATCGTGTTGTCTGATTTCCCTAAGTCATAGAATGATGCATTAGCCGCCAGAAGGTCTCGATGGGCCCGGGCAGCCTGTTCTTTTTGCCCCAGAAGTTCGTAGGTCCGTTGAGCGTGTGCTAAAGCGTTGAGCCGTATTGCGTGAGCCACAAGCAGCCCGACGAGAGATTCCGTATTGGCGCCAAGACTTACGCTGAGTCGTTCCGCCAGGTCCAGGTAGCCCAAGGCATCCTCCGTTTGTCCATTCTGGGCCGCGGCAACGGCTGCCGCCGATACCGACTTACCAAGCCCTCGAAGTTCATTAGTTGGTGGGAGATGGGTTCCTACATGAAATTGCAGACGATAAAAGTATTCGTTCAATCGCTTGGGCTGGGGCATCAGTTCCAGCCTGGTCTTCATCATGTCCATCGCTGGATTTGTAAAAAAAGGTTTAGCCAGCCCCTTTCGCAGAAGAGCAATGCCTTGCTGGAATTGCCGCTGATTGATGATTGTGATTTGTTGGTAGGGTCTGGTTGTTGCATTACCTGAGCCGGTGACCAGGCTCCAGCTAGCGTTGGGATCTAGTGATAATTGGTAGGAAGGCAACATAAGATATGCGGCCTGGAGGATGTCATAGAAGGCGTTGTTGGGGTCCAGCTTCTTGCCATGCTCCAGGATGAGCAATGCTTCCTGGAGTATTTCCGGAGATGGTTTTCTTAATAATTCATAATTGACATCCATCCAATAAACCGCGTAGTTGCCGTAGAAAACCGGATTGTCCGGCCAGCGGTCGGAAATGGCCTTGGCCTGCTCCAACTCGCTGGGGGACTCAAGTGGTCCTAGCAGGATGAAGCGTTGATCCTCAGTTAGGCCCTTGAGGTATCTCCAAGGCGGCGAAATTGGCCTGATCCCGATATCCCGCGCCCCTGACAATCCCAAGAACACGGTCGCGATCACCACAATGGCCGCCGGGATGAGTGTCACCCGGGCCGTCCAGCGGAGTAAGCCTCGGACGCTCAGCCGCCTGCGGTTGGCCTGCCAGAGCTGATCGGCCAGGATGTCAGGGTCGCCCAGGGCGCGGGCGGCGCTGGCGGCGGCCTGCTCCGAGCTTTCACCGGCGCGGCGGAATTCCTCGGCGGAGTCTTCCAGGTGCGTCGTCAGTTCCCGCGCGACGTCCAACTGCAACTCGCGGTCCACCGCCAGCCGGTCGGTCAGGCGGGCGATGAGTTGGCCCCAGGGATTCATGCCATGCCTCCCAGGAGGATGGCGTTGACGGCGAGGGAAAACTGCCGCCACTCCTGGCCGCGGCGCGCCAATTCCGCCCGGCCTTTACGGGTGATATGGTAATACTTGCGCTGCCGGCTTGGCGTGCCCTCGGCCGGCTCCGACCAGTTGGCCGTGACTAACCCGTCGGCCTGGAGGCTGTGCAAGGCGGGGTACAACGTGCCTTCCTTCCACTCCAGCCTGCCGCCGCTACGGGCGTTGACCACCTTGACGATCTGGTAACCGTACATCGGCTGCTCGTTGAGCAGGGCCAGGATGATCGGAACGATGCTGCCGCGAACCAGATCCTGAGAGAAGTCCATGTGTGCGTCTCCTTGCCAGCGTTGGTTGATACCTCGTACGCCTAGGCATTATATACATCGGCTGCCTAGGCATCAAGGAAAAGTTTTTATTTTCAATAGTCACCAGGGCGACCGGCAAGGAGTTGGGGCAAGAGACGTGGTAGATTGTATCCTCGCGTAGACCGGGGTGAATGCACGGCGGGGTTCCGTCCCGCCGCGCATTGGAGCACCTGTTAGGCTGGCGGGACTATTTGGCCTTGCCTCGTCGCAGCATGGTGTATGGACCGTCGGGGATGACTGCGACGGAGGCGGCGGGATGGTCCACAAGAAATTGGTCGATCGCGCGTTGGGCGCGCGAGGCGGCGGTGCCTGTGCCCAGGATAGGATGGACGGCGATGCGTTTTTGCATCTCCGCCGGGACACCATCACTTGCGAACCACAGCCTGCCCACCCCGACGCGCGCCAGGATGCGAGCCTGCATCTGTAATTCCCATTGGTCCAGCAGGGTCCGCCGGCTGGCGGCGATGGCGGCCAGGAACGCCCGCCAGTGATTCGCCCATCGCAGCATAAGTTCCGTGTAACCCGGCGAGCCAAGTTGCTGGCCGCAATGCGAGACGATCAACAGCGTCGAGCGCCTCCCCAGCGCCGGGGCGGCCGTGCACATTCCCTTGACGGTCTGGTAGAAGGTCTGGTCCAGCGGGAAACCCCCGCCGTTGGTGACCACCAGGTCGAAAGGACCGTCGATGGTGGCGGTGGTCCATTTGGCTACATCCCTGCATCCGGCCTGGTGGGCCTCTTCCAGGCCGCCGCAGTAGATGCCCGCGATACGTCGGTCGCGTGTGATGGCGACGTTGAACAGGAAGTCCACGCCGACTTTCCGGGCGACCTTCAGCGAGATCTCGTGGCAAGGGTTGCCTTCCAGTATGCCGTTGTCGGCCCGCGGATCGGCCAGCGTGCGATAGCCGTGGAAACGCTGGACGGTGGCCAGGTCCACCATCGCGGGGCAGACGCCCTTTCGCCCGCCCGAAAAACCGGCCATGAAGTGCGGTTCGATGTACCCGGTGACGATGCGGAAATTGGCTGAGGCGAATCGCCGACAGACGCTGATGGGCGGGCGGTCACTGACGCGCAGCAGGCTGGCAGGATCGTCGGCGGTGTGGTCGATCACCTCCAGGCGCGACAGCAGATCGCGGCCCAGCATGATCTCCCGCTCCGCTGCCGTGCTAGGCCGGTGCATGCCCGTGCCGATGATGATGACGATCTGCCTGTCGGCCACGCCGGCGGAGTTGAGGCACTCCAGCATCGCCGGCAGAAACAGCTTGTTTGGAACGGGGCGGGTTATGTCCGAGATAGTGATGGCGACCGTGCCGGGCCGGCGGCGCGCTACCAGTTCAGCCAGGGGGAGTGAACCGATGGGATGGGCCATCGCCTCCAGCGATGCTCGATGCGGGTCGCCGATGGCGGCCGGCGCGGTACCCTCCAGAACCGCCGCCGAAACCGGCAGGCGGAGTTCCATGCCCTCCCGGCCGTACAACATTTTCACGATCTTGGTTCTTTTCATTGGCTCAACCAGCCGGCAGCACCTTACGGTAATCCCGGCCATCCTTACATCGCACGTTGATTTTAAGGTTTCGGCGGGCCTGATCCAAGTAATTGGCACCGTACCTTTGGCCTATCCCTATCTTTACTTTACCCGCGAACCGTTCGGCTGAACTCACGGTCGAAGACAACGCGAACCACTTGGTGGCCCCCTACGGGGCCTTCCGGCCAAAGCGGCACCGTTTATTATTTTCTTTGTCCGTGTCTGTTCGCGGTGAATATGAAACCAAGGTTGGCCGAATCCATGCCTGGCTTGCCTGGGATGAGTCGGATCGTGTATACAAGACCCAGATACCCGGTATGGACGGGTCCGGGCCGAGCGGAGAGTGCATGGGCGACATCACGATAGATACTGTTCGATCAGCCGGCGTGGTCGGGGCCGGCGGGGCGGGCTTTCCCACCCACGTGAAGCTGTCGGGAAAAGCCGACACGGTCATCATCAACGCCGCCGAGTGCGAACCGTTGCTGCACAAGGACAAGGAAGTCCTGAAGCGATATGCCGAACAAGTATTGGCCGGACTGGCCGGGGCAATGAAACTGACCGGGGCCTCCCGTGGCGTGGTGGGCATCAAGGAGAAGTACCACGATGTCATCGACCTCCTGCGGCCCAGGCTGGCAGCCGACATGGACATTGCCCCGCTCCAGGACGCCTACCCCGCCGGCGATGAGTTTATCCTGGTCTACGACGTGTTGGGGCGGGTCGTTCCACCGGGCGGGATACCGCTGAACGTCTCTGCCGTGGTGATGAACGTCGAGACTGCTGTCAATGTGGCTGCATCGCCCGCCCGTCCCGTGACTGAGAAATTCATCACTGTCGCCGGGGCCGTAGCAGAGCCTGTGACGCTGCGCGTGCCCATTGGCGTGACGCTAAACCAGCTCCTGGCCGCGGCGGGCGGGGCATCGGTGGCCGACCCCTGTTTTATTGTCGGCGGCGTGATGATGGGATATCTGGAGGACAACCACGACGCCCTGGTGGACAAGACCACCGGCGGACTGATCGTGCTGGGCTGGGACCACGTCATCGTCCGCCGCCGCAGGCAGGATTGGGCGCAGATTGCCCGCATCGGGCGCAGCGCCTGCGACCAGTGCAGCTTCTGCACCGAACTGTGCCCGCGATATCTACTGGGCCACCCCATCGAACCGCACCGGGCGATGCGTAGCCTGGGCTTCAACCTTACCGGTGAGCCGAACGTCCTGGGAACGGCGTTTTGCTGCGAGTGCAACCTGTGCAGCTTGTACAGTTGCCCCGAGGACCTGGACCCGCGCAACGTCTGCGTGAGGAACAAGCGGCGCCTGGCGAGCGAGAAGAAGCGATGGGAGAATCCGCCGTTTAATCCCAGCCGCCCCACGCTGCACATGGCCAACCGCAAGGCTCCGATGAAACGGCTGATACGGAAAATTGGCCTGGCTGGTTTCACTAATGTCGGCCCGCTGGAAGAAAAGCTCCTGGCGACCCGCCGGGTTGGCATCAAGCTCAAGCAGCACCTTGGCGCACCGTGTGAACCGCTGGTCCAGGCCGGCCAAAAGGTCGCCAAGGGCCAGGAGATCGGCCGGTCACCCGTGACGGACGGAAAGCCCGCCCTAGGCGCGCCGGTACACGCCTCCATCGATGGGACGGTGGAGGCGGTCAGGGATGGCGTGGTCTGGATCGTCGCGTGAGTCGAATCGGTTAAGGATTGATAAAGAGGATCGACATGGCGCTACCGAAATCAATAGGGGCGATAGAGCTTTCCAGCATCGGTGTCGGTTACCGCGTGCAGGATGAGATGCTCAAGGCCGCAACGGTGCAATTGCTCCTGGCCAGGACGATCTGCTCGGGCAAATACTTCATCATCGTCGGCGGGCTGGTCAGCGACGTACAGTCGGCCGTGGCGGCGGGCCTGCGCATCGCCGACGAAGCCGTCATCGACCACCTGGTCATCCCCAACGTCCATGACTCGGTCTTCGCGGCACTTGGACAATCCGTGGTCCTGACAGCCGACCAGGCCGAGGCGTTGGGTATCGTCGAAACCTTCAGCGGCACCAGTATCATCGCCGCCTCCGACGCCGCCGCAAAGGCCGCCCGTGTCACGCTGTTTCGCATCCACGTGGCCATGGCGCTGGGGGGCAAGGGCTTCTGCCTGATGACCGGGACCGTCGCCGATGTTCGCGCCGCCGTCGCCGCCGCCGCACAAGAGGCGCGCCAGAGGGGGTTGCTGGTCAGCGAGGTGGTGATACCCCGCCCGGGCAAGGAACTGTTCAGCGAGTATCTATGAACCACCAGGGAATCAAACAGTTCGTCATCACCCCCTCGATAGGTAAACGACTGATCGCCAAAGCGTTGGCCGTACACCCGGCTGTGCGAGCGGCAATAGACAAAGGCCGGTTGGTCATCGTCGCCGGGACGACCAACGGTTACATTGCCGAGGAAATACTTGCCTCGACTGGAAAGGTCGAGGGCTTTTCGCGAACGGGTTTCCGCCGTGGGACTGTCGTGCCTCCCGGTTTCGACGCCTCCAAGACGGCAGCGCCCTTTCCCGGCGATGTGGTGCTAATCGACGGGCGATGGCAGAAGGGCAAGACCATCTTTGATGTCGCCGAGGGGCTTGGGGCCGGCGACGTGATTCTCAAGGGCGCCAACGCCCTGGACCTGGCAGGCCGGAAGGCGGCGGTGTACATCGGCCATCCCGCCTGCGGGACTGCCGGGGCGGTCATACCCGCCGTCGTGGGCCGCCGCGCCAGGCTGATTATCCCGGTGGGGCTGGAAAAGCGCGTCTGCGAGGATGTCGCCGACCTGGCGGCCTGGATCAACTCACCACAGGCCGACGGTCCGCGATTGCTGCCCCTGCCCGGAGAGGTGTTCACGGAACTCGATGCCGTGGAATTGCTTACCGGTGCTTCGGCCCGGCTGCTGGCCGGTGGAGGGATTCATGGGGCCGAGGGGTGCGTCTTTATCGGCGTCGCCGGCGAGTCGCAACAACTTCGCTCAGCCGAGGAACTGCTTGGATCCCTCGCAGGCGAACCTCCCTGCCAGGCCTGAGCGGTTTGGATCTTTGCCGCTGCGTTATTAGCCGCGAACAACGCTAACACCGCGAACTTATCAAACAACAAAAGATTTTTCTTTGTTCGGCTTGTTCGCGATGTTCGCGGCTAGAAAACAAATGAGTCTGTAATCGCCTGCATTGATTGTATCCGCCATGATTCGTTAAAATCTACCCGTGGTGTTTGTGTCGCCAAGCCTGCCACGCAGTCGGCCTGCGACCCAAGAGGCCGGGAATCCCCGCATCGCGCCCGCGGAGGCGCAGTTGCGGGACAGGATAAAAAAAGTTATGCCCCAAGAACGTCTGACCTCCCAGGACATTCTCGATAGGCCCTCCGCCGTAGCGGACCTGATGGACAGCCAATGGGCGCCCTGCCGATACAACTGCCCCGTCCACGCCGATGTCCGCGCCTACCTGGAGCACATTGCCCAAGGCCAGTGGCGCCAAGCCGTCGATGTCATCCGCCGCAACCTGCCCTTTGCCGCCGTCTGCGGGCGGGTCTGCCACCATCCCTGCGAGGCCAACTGCCGCCGCCGCGACGTTGACAGCGCCGTAGCCATCCGCGAACTGAAACGCTTCGTCTCGGAATTGCAGGGGGCTGCCGGGGCGACGGTGCATCGCCCGCCGCGTCAGGACAAGGCCGCCGTTGCCATCGTGGGCGGCGGACCGGCGGGACTGGCCGCGGCGCTGGAGTTGGCCAGGTGGGGCTATCGTCCGACGGTCTTTGAGCGATTCACCCGCGCCGGCGGGATTCCCGCCACGGCGATACCCGAGTACCGTCTGCCGCGAAACGTCATCGCAATCGATGTGGAGTGGATTCTCGCCCATGGCGTGGAACTGGTCGCCGGCTTGGCGGTGGGCAAGGATAAGACCATCGAGGAACTCCGCAAGGACGGTTTCCAAGCCGTCTTGATCGCCACGGGGCTTTCCTCCGGCAGGGGCCTTTCACTGCCCGGCGCGCCGCGCGAGGGCGTGTTGGGGGCGCTGGAATTCCTGACGGATCTGGGCATGGGCAAGCGGCCTAGGCTTGGCCGGGACGTGTTGGTGATCGGCGGAGGCAACGTCGCCGTCGATGCGGCCCGCTCCGCTGTACGACTTGGCTCGTCGCGCGTCCGCATGATGTGCCTGGAGACGCGGGAGGAGATGCCCGCTTTCGAGTGGGAGCAGCGCGAGGCCCAGGAGGAAGGCATCGCCTTCATTCATCGTCGCGGCCCGGTGGAGGTTGCCACCGCAAACGGCAGGATCACCGGCGTGAAGGCCAGGCGGGTCACGCGAGTCTTCGACGAAAACAAACGATTCGATCCGCGATACGACGACGGCGACATCGTCGATGTTCCATGCGAGACGATCATTATCGCCATAGGCCAGTCGCCGGATTACGGTTTCCTCCAGGGCAGCGCCCTGCGGGTCGATTCGCGAGGCCGGCTGGACTACAACCCAACCACCTGCCAGACCAGCGACCCAAGCGTCTTTGCCTGCGGTGAGATCGTCACGCCTCCCGGATCGGTGGTGGAGGCCTGCGCCAGCGGGCAGCGCGCCGCCCGGGCGATGGACCTGTATCTGTCCGGCAAGGCGATCGTGCTGGACGATTCTCTTCCGCCGTTTATCGGGGCGATACCCTCCGAGACGGCGGGCAAGGTCCGCAAGGCCGTCCGTCAGCCCGTGGCCGCCCAGCCGGCGGAAACCCGCCGGGCCAATCTCGATGAGGTGGACCACAACTACGCCGAGTCGGCGGCGCAGCGTGAGGCCCGCCGTTGTATGAGTTGCGGGGCCGGCGCGGAGGTGCTCATCGACAAGTGCGCCGCCTGCCTGACCTGCCTGCGAGTCTGCCCCTTCGACATCCCCGTGGTGACCGACGTGGCGCGGATCGATTCGGACCGCTGCCAGTCCTGCGGCATCTGCATCGCCGAATGTCCCGCCAACGCCATCGTCTCGCGCAGCCGCGAGAGCGGCTGGATCATCCGCCGGACCGTGGCGGCATTGAAGAATCTTGACCCGGCGGCTTTGCGCATCGTGGTCTATCTTTGCGGACATATCGCCAGCGCTGCCCAGTGGCGAGGCGAGGAACATTTGGCGCAAGGCGCGGCGGAGGTCTACCTGCCCAGCCTTTCGGCGCTGAGCACGCTGGATATGCTCCAGGCCTTCGACAACGGCGCCGACGTGGTGCTGGTCGTCACCCCTCAGGATTCCGCCGAGCGATATCCCCAGGCAGTCAAGCGTCTGCGGAAGCGTGTCTCCCAGGCCCGCCGGCTGCTCAAGGACATCGGCCTAAAGAAAAGCCGCATCCAGCTATTCGAGCTGACCCGCCCCGGCCGCTCGGCGATCCAAGAGACCCTCGCTACGGCTATCACGGACCTGCGCGGCGGTACCGTCAAACCGATAGGAGCCGTCCCATGATCGTCGGCGAGCGTAAACCGATGGACGAAATCCTGGCGATGCTGGAAGGGCACAGCCGCGTGTTGGTGCTGGCTTGCGGGGGGTGCGTGACGGTCTGCCTGAGCGGAGGTGAAAAACAGGCCGACGAGTTGGCGGCCTTGCTCCGCCTGGCGGCCCGCAAGAAGCGTCGTCCCTTGACCGTCGATGTGGACTGCATTACCCGACAATGCGATCGGGAGTTTACCGCCAATCTCAAGTGCGATCCCGCCGGCTACGACGCGGTGCTGAGCATCGCCTGCGGCGTGGGCGTGGGCTTTATGAGCGAGTTATATCCCGCCACACCGTTCCTTCCCGGGTTGAACACGACCTTCTACGGCGCCTCCACGGCCAGTGGGATATGGCAGGAATACTGTTACGGCTGTGGGGACTGCCTGCTGGCCTGGACGGGCGGGGTTTGCCCCATCGCCCGCTGCTCCAAGAACCTCGTCAACGGCGCATGCGGCGGGACCAATAACGGCAAGTGCGAGGTCAGCCGCGAGATGGACTGCGCCTGGCACCTGATCTACGAGCGTCTGGAGGCCGCCGGGCGGTTGGAGGAACTCCGCAAGGTCCGCCCGCCGCGCGATTGGCGGCTGGATCGTAGCGGCGGGGCACGCCGGCTGACGCAGGAAGAGTTGACCGACGAGGAGGTTGGCAAATGACCCAGCCGTGCAGCAAACTCCAGGCCGCGCTGGCGGAAGGCAAGTTCGTCGTCACCGGTGAGATCGGACCGCCCAAAGGCACGAACATCGAGCCGTGCCTGCACGAGGCGGCGAAATATCTAAAGGATACCGTCCTGGCCGTCAACGTCACCGACCTCCAAACGGCAGTGATGCGGGTGGGGTCGCTGGCGATTTCACGGCTGCTGCTGGAGCGCGGGATCGAGCCGATCTTCCAGATGGTCTGCCGCGACCGCAACCGCCTGGCGCTTCAGAGCGACTTGCTGTCGGCGTACGTCCTGGGGGTCCGCAACGTTTTGGCGTTGACGGGCGACCATGTCGCCCTGGGAGATCATCGCCAGGCCAAGTGCGTCTTCGACCTGGATTCCGTGGGCCTGCTGGCGGCGATGACGAATCTCGAATCCGGCCACGATATGGGCGTGGACGCCAAGGGCAATCCCAACACGCT
>PMBX01000166.1 GCA_003153915.1 Phycisphaerales bacterium | reverse complement strand
TCGTCGGCCAGCGGACCTACGGCAAGGGCAGCGTGCAGAACGTCATCTGGATACGGCGGTTCCGGGCGGTGCTGAAGCTCACCACGGCCTTCTACTACCTCCCCTCCGGCCGATGCCTGCACAAACAAATCGGCGCCAAGGACTGGGGCGTGGACCCCGATATCGAGGTCAGGCTCACCCCACAGCAGATCAAACATTGGCTGGACATCCGCCAGAAAACCGACCTTCTCCAGGATATCGACGAGGCCGACCTGGGCGACGACCTGGCCAGGCAATACGACGCCGACGCCCAATTGCGCACCGCGGTGCTGGTGCTGAAGTTGCGACAGTTGCAGGACGTAAAGACCACCACAACCGCCCCGGCGACCGTCACGGCGGCGCTTCCGTAGGCCGATTTCCTTTGCCCCTCCGGGGCAAAAAGAGAAACAAACTATCCGATCCATCGGATCCCACGGGTTGCGCTTCGCTCCACCCGTGGCTACAACCCTAGGTCCCGCTGGGACCGAAAACGGAACGTTGGAGCAATTCGAACGGTATGCCCCGGTCCATCAAATTCAACGCGTCGTCGAATTAATTCCCCACGTCGTCGCATTAATTCAACGGAGGGGGATCGGATGGATCATCTTCGTTGGAGGCGCTGCCCCCATCCTGCCCGGGAAGCGGTGGAGGTTGCGGGACGCCGCGGGAATCAATGACGACGGTGCGGGCCAGCATGTCGCCCAGACGCTGGCGATTCCGGCTTATCAGGGGCACCAGAAACAGCAGTGGCAGCAGCGGAACCCAGGAAAACTCCAGCACCTTTAACAGGTTTCGCAGCATCGCCTCCCGAATGCTGAGGTTTTGGCCCTCGTCGCCCACCACCCGAAGCTTCATGATCCTCTTGCCCAGCGTCGCGCCGAAGCGTTTCTCCATCACGACGCAGTATGGGATGTACACCATCAACACCAGGATGCCGGCAAGGACGAAATGAAAGGGCGGGGTTATCTTGTCGTTGACGGCTCGCAGGAGCAGATCGTTCATGTCCCGCGTGGCGTAGGAGGGCATGAACAGTTGGACCCAGATTCCGGCGACCAGGTTGCAGGGCAGCAGGTCGATGACCGCCGCCAGGAGGCGCCTGCCCAGATTCGCCGGCACTATGTTCGGGGGCAGCAGGAACGGTTTATAGGGCACAGGCCCGCGCGGCCGCAGCAGCGAGAGCACCACCAGCACGAACACGCCAAGGAGAAAGTAGTTGTAAACTTCCTCGCCTAACTCGTCCAACGACGATTGGTCGTCGGTGGGTACGGCTTCGGCCGGTTCCAACTGCCCGGTTACTGGGCTAAAGGCCGCCAGCATCAATTCATGCCCCTGGCGCCAGACCATCGCCACGCGAGAACCTAGCCGGGCGGGCATGGCCACGCGATCGGCCGGCCAGGCGGACGATTTACCGTTTTCCGTCACCGCCTGCCAGGAAAAGCCCCTGTCCTTGGCTGTGTATGTCCCCACCTCCAGCATCCTGCCGCCCCCTTCGCCCTCGACGGCGGCAAGGACGGCCAGGCGGTCCTCCACGGCGACAAGCCCAAGGATCGTCACGTGCCCCGCCGGCGGATTCAGCGGCAACTCCTGCCAGGCCGAATCCCGCCAGGCCAACAACTTCGGCGCCGGGTCCAAGACAAGGACACATGGAACACCGTCGAAAATGGCAGAGCGGATCCCCGCCCCGGCAGTGGAGGCCGGAACCGGCAGATCGGCCAGGTGCTGCCATCGCAAGCGGACGTTTTGCCGCACCTCCAACGTGACAACCGGCTCGCCGGCAACGGACTCCCCCTTGCCCTTGGGCGATGCCTTGGCCTTGGGTGGTGGGGGGGATGGCGCCGGAGATGTTGTCGCCGCGGTAGCGGAGGCTTTTTGCGGCGGGAGTATGGCCACCACCGTGGGCGTCGAGGAATCCGCCAATGTTCCCCCACACATCGACAGCGGCGCGGTTTCAAGCCCATCCCCAGGCGTGCCTTCTCCACCGCCTGGGGAATAGATGCGATATTGGCCCGACTGGAACACCACGTGCAAATTGCCGCCGATGGCCGCCACCGCCACCGGCACGCCCGCCAGTTCCGTGCTCACCCAGTTCCATCTGCCGCCCAGGGGACGAGTCAGGAGGTCGAAGGTTCCGTCGGCCCCACCCACCCTCGTCAGCCACAGCCCTTGGGCATCACCCGCCGACAGCCAGGACCGTTCCTGCCCCCAGGCCGGTACGGCTGCTAATGATAATAGCGTGCAGACGATGCAAACCAGCCGCTTGGAAGTCACTTGCCCCCCCCTTCGGCGGGAATGTCCTTGTCAACCTGCGTGACGTTGGCCAAGGGGACACCTGCCGGCAGGTTGTGCTCAAAGAGAAACTGCCTGCGGTTCCAGACCTTCAGCGACGACATCTCGCTAAGGACGATGCGCATTCGCCCGCCGCGTGCCGGCCAGGTAATCTCGATGTCGCTGGGCATGACCGGACCTTGGACTTCGTCGGCGGCGGTCCGCACGGGCTTGTAATCCCTCAGGCGGGCGGTCATAACGACCCGCCCTCGAACGTCGAAAAGGTCCACCCGGTAGGCGCGAGGAGCTTTACCGTCCCAGTTGAAAAAAACCTCCCTGCGAAAAATGATCTCGCTGCTGAGGGGCTGGGGGGCCACCCAACTCAACACGTAGGCCGGTATGGACTCATCCATCCGCAACACAGCCGCGGGAAGCCGGCTGAAGTCCGTGGGAATCTCCGTGACGCACAGGACGCTCAACAGGTCGCCGGGGTCCAGGGGCATCTCCACGCCAGGCGCGCCTGCGTATTCCTGCCTGCCCCACCAGGCCGCGCCTTGGTCGCCGTAGTTGTACCAGAGGTAGTACACCCCCTCGGAGGCGCTGCTTCCCAGGCGGAACAACTCCATCGCACCGGGCGCCAGGCCCATCAGCAGGAAATCCTGCCGCCGGCCCGCTGAGGGGTCTTTGACCAGCAACAACAATCCGTTGGGACTGGCCAACGGACTGGTCGAACCCCAACTCAGGCCCGCGCCCTTGTCGCCGGGAAGCTTCAGTTCGATTTTCGCACGCGCCCACAGCCTCGGTACCGCGGCGGCGTTGGCGTTGTATTGGCCGACAAGTTCCGCGCGCGTCAATGACTCGGAAGGATGCCCGGAAATACATCCGCTCATGGCGGATGCGGACAGCCAGGCCGCCGTCGCCGTCAGGATCGTCACGAAATGTCGCCTCATGGCTGCCATTCCAAAAACTGCCCCAGTTGTTGGCTGACCGAGGCGATCTTATCCTCGTCCATGTGCGGATCGATCACCGCGACGGTCTTATCCTCGCCCTTTACGTGCATGACCCACTCATCCCTGCCGTCGGGCAGCTTATCCGAGCGATCATAGATCAGCAGTTTTTTACGCATCAGCACCAACGCCAATACGAAGCGGAGGTCTATCTTGGCGGCAGTATCGCCGCTGTCCAGTTGGGCGAAGAAGTCCAGCAGGACTTCGTCATCGACGAACGTTTTTTTCTTCCTGGCCGGCTGAGGTACGCGGGCCTTCCAAAAGCCCAGGAGGCCCTGCCTGGCCGCTTCGGCCTGGCCGC
>PMBX01000272.1 GCA_003153915.1 Phycisphaerales bacterium | reverse complement strand
GGCTTGCAAGCGTTCGGCGAAGGCGTGCTCGGGATTCAACGCGCGTTTCAAGTTGCTGGCGCGCACAGCACTTTGACAACACTTTGGAGCGTGCCCGTTGGTCCGACCGATACGCTGATGGTCGATTTCTACGAAAACTTGTGGAACAAAACGATGTCAAAGGCCGAGGCCCTGCGACAAGCCCAGCTGACCATGCTGCGCGAGGGGCTCACGCGGGGCGCGAAGCGAATCGACGGCGAGGCATCTGCGACCGAACGCCGAACATTGCCCGATGCGTGGGCAGCCTTTGAGCTGAGCGGCGACTGGCGCTAAGGACTGACGTTAAGTCCCCCCTGCTCAATTGGCCTTGGTGGGAGCCACCGGCGTGCCGGCCTGGGCGATCAGGCGGAGCCGCTGGTTCATCACTGAATCTTTTTTGCCGGGCTAGTTCGGTCCCCAGTCGCCGTTGGCACTGGCCACCAGCAGGCGCAGGCCCGGCATCATGGCGGTATTGTTGCCGCGCAGGCCAAGGCTCATATACGTGTCGGCCGGCGCGTCGGGCCAGGCGATCGTGTCGGGGTGCTTGCCCCCGGTCGTGTTGAACCACCAGTTGAAACCGTACACGCCGGGACCCGACTTGCTGAAATGGTCGGACTCGCCGCCGTAGGTGCCGATCTCGAGGTAGTCGTTGGTGTCGGCCTTGACCGTGTTTGGCAAGTCGGCCGGCGCCTGCGGGCGCTGACAGGCGTCGTACAAATCGGCGCGAATCAGTTGCCGGTCTCCCCACTTACCCCGGTTGAGCCACAGCCAGCCGATGCGGGCAAAGTCGCGCGTGGTGCATAAGACGCGCATGCCTTCCATGTACTCGGGAGGACTGAAGATACGCCCGTCCTGGAACTGGAGCGGGTTCATCAGGCGGGACACCCCCGCTTCGATCAACGAGGCGGCGAAGACCTTCTTGAGCGTCTTTGCGTAGAGGTTAATCGCGCAATCGTTGTAGGAATACGCCTTGCCTGGGCTTTCCTTGCAGGCATAGTTGCTGGTCATGTCCGCCAGGTGGCGGAAGGTGATGCCCTTGTCCTTGTCGCGGAAATCCCAGCCCCAGGCGGCGACGGGGTCATCGACGCTCTTGACGCGGCCTTCGGTGATGGCGACAAACAGCAGCGTGGAAAGGACGGGCTTGGCGGCGGAGAACCAGTCGAAGGGCCTTTCCGTCTCCTGGCCCCAGGAGTAGATCATGTAGCCGTCCTTGATGACCGTGCCGGTTCCCTTGACGGTGCGGCTGAACTTCTCCAGCCCGGCCGCATCGACGCCCAGTTCCGAGGGGGTTTTGACCGACCATGTCTTGTCGGGGAACACCCAGTTATCGCTCTGGGCTATGCAAAGCTCCGGCAGCAGAACCGCCATCGAGACCATCAGTATCGCCAGGTTCAGCAGGCTATTGCAGGGCATTCGCATCGAACTGCTCCTTTCCTTTCCGGTCCGGCTGGCACGCCAATCGGCCAGCCAACCAGGCCGCCGATATCATGGCAACCAACATGGAGTTCATTCTATGTTTTCGTGCCGTTTCATCAACGAACGTCTGTTCGAGGCGACAGCGTGACATTAACCCGTAGCGTTCCGGACGCACCGGTCCGGCGGATAACGATGCACCGCTGCACGCCCTCCACCAGCGGGAGGTCCTCGACCCTCACGGAGCAATCCACCGGGGCCTGGATGACGGCCTGGCCGAGTCGGCCGGTCAGTGTGATCGTCTTGCCGGATACTTGCACCGGCAGGTGAGTCTGCCAGAGGAACTCCACGCCTTCGCCTGATGCCAATTCATATTCATCGGTAATCACCAGGTTTGCCGGGTCGGGTGAGTCCCACGTCCGCCGCCAGGTCTTGAAGTATGCCTCCCAGCCGGGTGAGGCATCGATGTGGGCATGGAAGGACGTTTCATCTCCACGGCCGACGGGTTTCACATCGACGGGCAGCGGGTTTGCGGGACACGCCCGTTCGGACATACCTACCGGCAAGAGCATGTTGTGGCGCTGACAGTGTTTCAAGATGCCGGCCAACGGGTCGGCGTAGCTACAGGTTCCCGGGTCTATCGCGAACGTCTGGCCGGCGAATTCCAGTATGAAACTGCCTTTGTCCTCGTGGGCATGCCCAGTACCGGCTTTGTTGCCAGGGATGAGAATCTTAACCGCTAGTCCGCCCACGGTACGGAGAGAAGTCATCACTCCCATATCCGGCAGGAACAGGAACGGTTTGGGACTGTCGGCAAGAAGGTCCAAGGATTGCCCGATTTGCCAGGCGATAGCGTTGTCCAACATATTGGGCACAACTCGGCCTTGGAGAGTCTTGGACAACCATTCGGACGAGTTGTTCAATGTCTTGCGGCACATTCGCGTCCAGGCGCTATGCGGCAGGGCATGGGCCATCATCACCTGGGATATCGGTTCGTGGGCGGACCCGGCGTCGCAAATCGGGATCACGTCGGCTGATTCATCTGTTGAGATGATCGCCTCGCCAAAATCGCCGCAGCGTTTCATGGCATCGGGCACGACATCGGGCAGGTTCTTGCCCTCGGATCGACTGTAGTGGTAGAGGCCCAATCCCGCGTCGCGGCCCACGCATCGAAAGTAGGTAGGCCCTTCAGCGTATCCACCGTCGGTCAGGATCGTGCGGTTGAGGCTTTCGACCAGTTCGCGATAGGCGACCTGACGATATTCACGGACTCGCGGCCAGTGTTTCTCCAACACGCCCATCGCCAACATCCGTCCTGGGGTGAACCAGGCCAATTGGTTGCAGCCGAAAATCCATTCACATCGCCAGGTGTTGTACTGGATGGCCGCCAGGCCCTCGGTGGACAGGCGGCGCATCAAGTATTCTCTTCCCAGCCTGGTGAACATTTCCCCGGCCAGGTCAAGAATAGCGGCGACATCGTACGCGCAAAGAGACTCGACAAAACAGCGATGGTCGAATGTGGAACCGTGGAACCGGCAGATGAATCCGTCGTCCCAGTGGGTGCAGAAGCCTATGGACAAGGCATAGCGCGCGGCCAGGCGCAACAACGACTTGTCTCGCAGCAGGTGCGCGGCAACGGCGGCGTTGGGGCCGTGGGTCAGAATGTGCTTGCCGTGGTCGCGAACTCGGTTGTAGCGAGTATCATTCCAGAAATTTACAAACTCGCCGATCAGCCGCTCTGGCGGCGCTTCGCATGCCAGCGCCACAGATTCGACAAACGGCGAGTCCTTACCTCCCGCAAAGACCTGCCCATGCCGTCGTCGCAGCGCATCCAGTTCCTGCCCCGAAAAAACCATCCCATAGCTTGGAACGAAGCTTGGCTCGTAGCTTTCGGGTTTGAGATAGCCTTCCCAACGATCGTCGAAGCGATCCCATCCCCTCAAGTATTCCTCCAGGCGGCGCGAATCCTGCAAGCCGATCCAGTTGAGCCAGCCCATGGCCGTTCCATCAGCGGCAGCGTCGATTTCCAAGGTCACATCTTCCATGCGTGTGGCGCCATCGAGAACCAGAACATGCTCCTGCTTAAGCGGAGGCGCTGGGGGTGAATGGAACCGCCGGATACCTTTGTCCGTTCCGGCCGTAATCCGCAGGACCGAGCCTTGGGGCGCCATTACTGAAACAACGAGTCGGTCGTAATTCCGGCAGTCCACGTCAAAGCGGCGGGTCATGCGCAGAGCAGGACCACTTTCCGGCCTGCGCTGCCACTCGAATACCACCCAGCACCACTCCTGGCTCACTCGTAAACCATATGCGGTTCCAGGATCGATGGACCAAAGCTTAAATCCATTGGTCATGCTGTCCCAAAAAGGCTCGATGATCGCCTCGGGNNCGACGCGCATAGGCGGATTCCTTAGAAATTGGAGTTTCCGGACGCCAGAAAACGAAAGTGCCTCCCACGTCGCTCTGGAGACGGAAGGTTATCGCTTTGGAGGGGCATTCCAATCGTCAAGACCGCCGAATTTGTCCTTGTCGGGGTCCTGGTGTTCATCGTCCTCGTCGGCGATCTTCCACTTTTCGGCTTCGCCGATATCGTCAAGCTCTCGTTCCATGACCTTGAACATCTTCTCCTGCATGGGGGCGAGCTTGTGGTAATAATCCAATGTGGCCTGATAGCCCGCGACCATCTGGTTGATTTTGATGAGATGCCATTTGGCCAGGCACTCGGGCTCCTTGATGTTGGTGAAGGGATCGCAACTGAAGGTGATCTCGCCACCAGCCCCGCGGCTGAAGAATTCACAGTCCTTGCATTGGATCATAACCATCGCTCCCGCCCCCCAAGGGGGGCTTGGAAGTTCATCATACCCCCCCAGCCGTGGCATGTCCAAGGTGTCAATCCCACCCGCAAGCCCGGTATCACCGGGGGATTTTTCATAAACCTGTGAAATGCTACCATTACCATCCCGTCACGGTGCCTGCGGTGCACAGGGCTTGGATCATCGGGTAGTGGGGTCTCCGCCCTACCGCGATTATTATGTGAATCTTTTCACGAGCCGTGAACCACTTGGCGGTCCAAAGCGGTATCGCGAACGTCGCTAACTTTCTTACAGGTTCTTCCAAGTTCCATGTTCCGGGTTCCGTTCTCTCTGTTCGTTCGGTTCGCGTGAGTTCGCGGCTAAAGTTTATCCCCATGCGGCGAATGGGCTGCATTCGGTCCGGCCTGACCTTGACGGGGTTGGCGGGGCTGGTTAGAGTCCTTTTTTTCAAGGACGGCCTGGGAAGCGAAAAGCCTATGAAGATCCAATACGTCCCATTCAGCAAGCTGCCCTATACAGACACCTGCTGGTCGCTGATCGAGGGGCCCGACGAGCGGGCCTACGCCGTGGCCTGTTGCGAGCACAGTAGCGGCGGGACGGGTTTCATCACCCGCTACGACCCCGCCACCCGACGGCTGGAGTATCTGCTCGACGTGGCCGAGACGGTCGGCCAGCCGAGCGACAACGGCAGGGCGACCCAGTGCAAGATTCACTACAGCATGGTCGCCGATGACGACGGGATTCTCTACGCCGCCACGCACCTTTCTGGACCGGCGATCGACCAGCCCAATTACAACCCATGGGGCACGTTCGACGATCCGCTGCGCAGTTTCGTGGGGTCGCAGTTGCTGGCTTACGACATCGCCCGCGATAAGGTCCTATGGACCGACACGCTGATCCCACACGAGGGCTGCCGGTGTTTCGCCCTGGACCGACAACGCCGTCTGCTGTATGCCGTGGGCTACCCGCGGGACCATTTCTACGTCTATCAACTGGACAGCCGCCGGCGGACCGACCTGGGACGCATCGGCTCGGTCAATCCCCAGGCCATTTGGATGGACCAACGCGGCAGGGCCTACACCACCGACGATTATGGCCGGATCATCGTCTGCCAGCCAGCCGACGGCGGCGGGTGGCGGCTGATCGACACCGACACCTATGCCCCCCACGCCATCTACCAGAACGGCTGGCACAACGTGGCCTACGACGTGGTTGCCGTGCCCGGAACCGATGCCGTCGCCGGGGCCGCCTGGAACGTTGACCCGCATCTTTTCCTGCTGACCCACCACGATGAGCTTGCGGACATGAAAATGGAAAACCTGGGGCCGTCGTCTCCTGGTATCGACGGTTATGGCGACCGCGGGTTCAACGGCGACCATTGCGGCGGGCTGGTTTTCTCAGCCGGCGGGGAACTGCTCTATTGTGCCAGCCTGAGCGATACCAGCGGGTCGGTATTCCCCAGCCGCTCGGCGATGCTCAAAGCGATCAATCTCCAGACCCACCGGGTCCGCGACATCTGCCAACTCACCGACAACGCCGGCGTGGAAATCCCCTACATCAGCAGGACGATACGCATTGGTCCGCGGCACCTGGTCATGGGCGTCGTCGGCCAGATGCCCACCGGGATCCTGCATGTGGAATTGGACGGAGAGTTGGCGCAAGGACCGCTGGCGGCCACCCCGCGGCGATATTGGGGTTAAGGCGAGGAATTGGCGATGAACGACGACCGCAAGCCCGCAGGCGACCTGGACAACCGCGTTTGGCCGGTGCCTTTCAACCGACGGGAGGCATTCAAGAAGCACGCTTTCCTGTACCAGCAGGCGGCCTGTCCGGTCTTCGTGCGGGAAGGATACGTCCTGGCCAAAGAACTATCCGTGCGCGGCAGCGACCGGCCTATCCCCTCGGATGAGTCGGCCATCACTTCCCTGGCCCGTGGCGACGGATGGGTGTATGGCGCCACCAGCGGCCGGCGGGCGCATGTCTTTGCATACTGCACACGTCCTTTTCACGAAGTGGTCATCGACATGATCGCCCTCAAGGAACACACCGACATCCGTAACGCCCTGGCCTTCTTGCCGGCTTCGGGGCTATATGCCGGAACGGCCAATCCCTCCAGGGACGACTACCCCGGCGGGGAAGTGTTGCGATTGGAACCGCTGCCGGGGATGGGCGATTACAACCAGGAATGGGGATCGTCCAATTGTCAGGCAAAGTCGCTGGGGATTCCGGTCGCCGGTGAGGGAGTCGCCTGTCTGATCGGCGACCCGCAGCGCAACCGCCTTTATGGGCTTTCCGGCCTAACGGGCACGGTGTTCAGCGTGGAGTTGCCAGGCGGTGCGATTCATTGCCATGGCCCCATCGACCCGATGAGCCAGTTCAGCCCGCAACTAATCCTCGGGCCTGACGGGATGGTGTACGGCTGCGGCACGGTGGGACGTTTGATGCGATTCGATCCCCATACCGGGGCGGTGGATTTTACCGGCCTGGTCCTGCCCAGTATGGCCGGGCGTGGGCAATATTTCCGCATCGGCGCATGGGCGATGGACCCAGTCGGCGGGTTGATCTACGCCGGCGACCAGGCCGACGGCGTGTTGATGGCCATCGACGTCCGCGTGCCATCGGCCCGATTGCTTGGCAAGCCCACTGCGGGACCGCATATCCGCGCCCTAGCCGTGGCGAGCGATGGACGGGTGTACGGCTTCGCCGGTCTGCGCGACACCATCGGCCACCTGTTCTGCCACGACCCGCGCGACGGGCAGATGCGAGACCTGGGGGTTATCGTCGCCGGTACGGAGAAGCGTTGGTACGGTTACGAGTTTGACGCGGCGATGGCTGGCGACGACGGGCGAATCTACCTGGGCGAGTCGGAGCGAGTCAGCCACTTGTTTGTCTACTTCCCGCCGATGCAAAACCGCACATCAATATGACGAACAAGGAAAACGGAACTCGGAACGGAGAACCAGGCTTCAGACTTCGGACTTCCGTCTTAGGTGTGTAGTCTGAGGTCGGAAGCCTAAAGTCCTTTCCGTGTCTTGGATTACGGTATCCGGCGTAACGACCGTCCGATATTCCAGGTTATCTTAAAGGAATGCACACATGCCTTTTCCCGATCAACTCCTCAGCGAATGGAAAAACCCTTCCTCCGCTTACCGCAGCGCCCCGTTCTGGTCGTGGAACGACAAGCTCACCCCAGACCGCCTTTGCCGCCAGATCGACAGCATGCATCGCTCTGGCATGGGCGGTTTCTTCATGCATAGCCGCTACGGCTTGAAGACCCCCTACCTGTCGGAGGAGTGGTTCACCTGCGTCTCGGCGTGCGTGGAGAAAGCCAGACAACTGGGCATGAAGGCCTGCCTCTACGACGAGGACCGCTGGCCCTCCGGTTCTGCCGGAGGGGCGGTTACGCGATCCAATCCCCAATTCGGCCAACACTACCTAGCGATGGTCCGCCCGGAAAACATTCGCGACCCCGCCGGGGTAATCGCAACCTTCGCCGTCGCCACCGACGCCCAGGGCTTCTGCACAAGTTACGGGCCGCTCAAGGACGCCCTGGCAGCTCCCGCGGGGATGGAGGCGCGCGTCTTTGAGGTTCGCAGGCGCCCGGTGAGTCCCTGGTTCAACGACGCAGCCTACCTGGACACGATGAACCCCCAGGCCGTTGCGGAATTCATCCGCATCAACTACGAACCATATGCCCAACGCTACGGCAAGGACTTTGGTTCGCTGATCCCGGCCATCTTCACCGACGAGCCGAATTATTGCCACATGGTGGGTCCAACCGCCGATGAGTTGGCCAACGTCCCATGGACGCCAGCGCTGGCTGAGGAATTCAAGCGCCGCCGCGGTTACGACCTGCGCAAGCATCTTCCGGAACTGGTGTTTCCCATGGCGGGAAAGACGTTCTCCAAGCCTCGCATGGATTTCCTTCGCACGGCCACCGAACTATATGTCGAAAGCTTCACGCGGCAGATCGGCCAATGGTGCAGCGAGCACGGCATCGCCATGACCGGCCACGAGCTTTGGGAAGGCAAGCTCACCGAGCAGATCAACTGCGTTGGGGCCTGCATGCCTCATTATGAGCACATGCAATGGCCGGGCATGGACCTGCTGTGCGACCAGGCCAACGAGTTGTTGACGGCCAAGCAGGTCGCCTCGGTGGCCGATCAGCTCGGAAAACCCCGCGTGCTCAGCGAGATGTACGGCTGCACCGGCTGGGACTGGCCGCTGGAGGGGCANNGCATCTACGAGCACAGCCCGTGGTGGAAGCATTATCCCGCCGTGTCGGATTACATCAGCCGCCTGGGCGTGATGCTCACAACCGGCAGGCCCGTACGCGACGTACTGGTCATCCACCCCATCGACAGCGCCTGGGGCCTGTACCTGGCCGGGCGCGAGGAATGCAAGGACTTCGACAAGCAGCTCCGGACTGTTATCTACGCCCTCAGCGCCGACCACTATGACTGGGATTTCGCCGATGAATCCATGCTGTCCAAATACGGCAAGACCTCTCGCGGCCGATTCAAGGTCGGCGCGATGAGCTACAAGGTCGTCGTCGTCCCGCCCTCCTACACGCTTCGCAAGAAGACCGTGGCGCTGCTGCGGAGGTTCCAGGCCGCCGGCGGGCAAATCCTGATAGTTGGGCGGAAACCGACGATGATAGACGGGGTGGAATCACCGACAATGGCCGAGCTGGCCGCCGTGACGAGAGGCTGCGAGAACAACGAGAGGGCCGTCACAACCGCGATGGAAGCGATCCTTCCCCGCCGCGTCAGCCTCACCGAAGGCGGTGGCGAGTTCCGCCAGGCGTGGATTATGTTGCGGAGCGTTCCTGGCGGGCAACTGCTGTTCATCCAGTCGCACGACCGCCAGGCCGGCCATCGCCTGCATTGTCGCGTGGAAGGGCGTGGACCGGTGGTGGCGTGGGATCCGATGACCGGCAAGCAGGAGCGGTTACAAGCCGTCAAGGCCGACGGACACGTGGAATTCGAGATCGAACTGGCTCCCACCGGTTCGGCGCTGTTGAGCCTGAGTGTTGCCTGCCCCAGCGCGGCACGGGCGGCCAAGCCGCCGCGCGTGATCGCTTCGCGGACGCTCGATGGCCCCTTCGACATCGAACTGACCGAGCCGAACACATTCCCGCTAGACTACTGCCAGGTTCGCGCGGGCGACGGTGAATTCTCCCAGCCGGTACCCGTACTCAAGGCCGACGAGATGATCCGTGCCCATTTCGGCCTGGCCGGCCGTAACAACGGCGGGCAGCAGCCCTGGTATCTATACGCCACCGGCGTAATCGACACCTCACCGCGCGGTCCGGTGCAAATGCGATGGAATTTCCACGCAAACGAGCTGCCGCGGCGGTGCGCCCTGGCGTTGGAACGGCCTGGGGAATTCACCATCACCGTCAACGGCAGGCCCACCCCGCGCGCGGAAGGTTACTGGGTGGATGAGGACATCGGGACCATCGACATCGCCCCACTGCTGCGGGCCGGCGATAACGAGATTCTACTGAGCTTCACCTACAGGCCGGACATGGAACTGGAGGACATGTACCTGGTCGGCGATTTCGGAGTGGCCGCTCGTAACGGCAAGCCTGCCGCGCCGGGGAACATGTCGCTGACTGCCCCGCCGCGCCAGTTGAAACTTGGCTCCTGGGTAGGCCAAGGCTTGGACTTCTACGGCGGCGCGGTGGTCTATCACATGACCGTCGCGCGGCCCAGGCGCGGGCGACTTCGCATCAGCCTGGGCGGGGTGGCCTGCACAGCCGCGGTCATCCACGCCGGCGGCAAAGAATTCGTCCTGCCCTGGGCGCCGTTTGCCGCCGACATAACCGACGCGCTGGAGGATGGGGAAAACGACATCCTCGTGGAAGTTATCGGCGGGCGAAAGAACATACTAGGCCCGCTGCACACGCCCAAGAAATCCTGGACCGGCCCGGAACAATTCTCCCCTAACGCCAAGGACTGGACCGACCAATACTTGCTCAACGGCCACGGCCTGATCTCGCCGGTGGTGGTGGAGACGGTGAAGTAGGCGTACGGAACTCGCGCAATCGTGAGCATGCGCCCGGCGCCGGGTCCGGTTCGGCCACGCCGGCGTTGGTGTCATTATTTCGAGGGCGCGGATGATGGGGCCGCCGTTCCTGTATAGACCAGGTAATAGGACGCCGTCTTGAGATCCATCTCGACGGCAAAGCCTTCGGTCACGCTGGTAAAGGTCGTGTTCAACTGGTAGACCTTCTCGTCATCGTAAAGCTGGCCGTCCTGCGTGGCCAGGAACTTCCATCGCTGCCCGATCGTGGGCTTGTACCCGTCGGTCAGGGATACCACCAGCCTGGCGTCGCTGCCCCAGAACGAACCGCTCCGGATGTCGAAGTCGCCGGCGGAGTTGATTAGCAGGCGCAAGGTGCCGGAGCCTTTGTCTCCAAAGGCCATCGATATCTTGGTCTCGATCATGGCGGACTGGCTGACGGCCAACTCACCGTAGCTGATGATCTCGGCGGCGGCGTTGGTCCGTCCAACGGCCACCTTGTACCTACTCCGTAGCGTTCCACCGGTGAGGTTGTAGAATCCGTGGCCGATGTTTGTGTCATTGGGGTCGTTGTGCCCGACCCCCAGAGTGTTGAAGTCAGCCAACCCGCCCGACTGGTTGAAATTACCCACCCCGCCGCCGCAGCCTACCTTAAATTTGTTGCGCAGGTTCTTGCGATCGCTGACCCGAAGCGTCCCATCCGAGAGATTATATGTGCCCTGAGCGCCCAACCCGCCCCCGACGCACAAGGAGTTCCTGGCGGCGACATTGACGATCTCTACCATTCCGCCGGTCTGGTTTAGGGTACCCGGGCCTATCTCGGCCGATCCTTCAGGACGGCACCCCACTCGCAGGTTGGCTGTTCCGGCTGATGCCTGAATCCGCAGCGTTCCCCCGGAGATGTTGTATGTTGCGGATACACCCGGCTGGCCGCCAAACACGTCCATGTTCGAGCGGGTCGCCCCATTGGCCATCACCAGGCCGCCGGTCTGGTTGACTNNGGATGTATCCGGCGTTGTTGAATGAATCCTCTGCCGGGGCCGCCTGGAGGGTTCCGCCGGTACCAACCGTCAAGGTCGTGACCAGGCCGGTCCGGCCTGGAATGGCCGGTCCACCAAGAAAGACGTTACCCGCGGTGATGATGCCCGAACTGATCGTAGCCGAGGTGCCGTTGCGTAAATAGACTCTATCGGCGGATGTGGGCAGTTGCCTGGCCGGGGGAGTGGTGGTGTAGCTGTTGGGACCGTCATCGGCGATGACATACCAATCGGCCGCGACATTCAGGTCAGTGTTGCCACCTTGCCAGTCGACCGTTGCTGCCGGAACCAAGCCTGCGCCGGCCAATACCATGAGCAGTGCCAAATAACGCATTCTCGGTCTCCTTTGTTGACGAAACGTCATCACATGCGGGCACATGTGTCAGCTCGTTCCCATGCGATGAAGCAGTTTCCGGCCTGGAAAAAGTCTTCAACCGCCTCCATGGGCAACGNNTGCCGTCGTTGTTGCGCAGGCAGGCCCGAAGGCCGAACGGAGAAATAACGGCAATCGCGGCGACGGGAAGCCCGGCGCACGCTTCGATTCTATCCCGCTTCTCGCGGTCCGCACAAGAAGCTATTCGCCCAAGCAATTGACTACCAATCCGTCGTAACTATTACGAGTGCAAGCGTGAGCACGATACGAGGGCTGACGCTCATTGTCCTGTCGATGCCTTGTNNCTTGGCCTGGCGGTCGCAGTAGATGGTCATGATCAGCGGCGGATCGGTGAGGACCTGGTACCAGTGTCTGCGAAGGTACATCTCACCGCTGCCGTTTCGACACGGCCCGGAGGTTTTCCATTGCCGAATCACGCCGGCTATTCGGTACTCTCGGCCGCGCCAGGTGAACCGATTCGCCAAGCCCGGTTCGCCCCGGGCCATATCCGACGCATCGCCCGTCCCGGCTACCGGTGTCAGGGCCTCGCAAATGAATTCTTCGCGGTTACTGTCAGACATGGCCGTTTTTCATCGGGAAAATATGGACCGTGCGATTACGGCCTGAGGAACAGGAAAATCGTTCCCCATGCGTACGCCAGGCTAATTCCGGCCAGCGCCAAACCCACCGGCCAATGGCCCGACCATACGACAGCAGCGGAGGCCGCCAACAACAACAGGAATCCCATGTTGGTCATCAGGTCGTAATCGCCGGGGAAACCTAGGTCAAAGTTCCACAGGCTCACAAAGCCCAGGTAACCCAGACCCAGGATTATCAGGAAGATATGCTCCTCTGTGGTTTCGCGGCCGGTGGAACGCTGTCGTGGTAACGTGTTGCTATCGGGAGGTAAAAGATCGGACATGCTCACGGTAGCGCGAGCATGGCACCCGGCTGTTGGTTCCATGGCCACGAATCACTCCCACTCGATGGTGGCAGGTGGCTTGGAGGAGATATCGTAGACGACACGGTTGACGCCGCGGACCTCGTTGATGATCCGATTGGAGATGACGGCAAGGATGTCGTAGGGAATTCGCGACCAGTCCGCCGTCATGAAGTCGCTGGTGTCCACGGAGCGTATGGCGACGACGTTTTCGTAGGTCCGCCCGTCGCCCATGACCCCGACAGTCCGCACCGGCAGCAGGACGGCGAAGGTTTGTGCGGTCTTGCGGTAGAGACCCGCGGCGCGGATTTCCTCCAGGAGGATGTTGTCGGCCCGGCGGAGGACGTCCAGGCGGGCGGGGGTGATTTCGCCCAGGCATCGGACGGCAAGGCCCGGACCGGGGAACGGGTGTCGCCAGACGATCTCCGGCGGCAGGCCCAGCAGCTCGCCGACGCGGCGGACCTCGTCCTTGAACAGGTCGCGCAGCGGNNGATACAGCGTGCCCTGGGCGAGGAAACGAGCGTTGGGGATATCCAGGGCGGCTGAGCGGAATGACTCGATGAACACCCGCCCGATGATGCGACGCTTCTCCTGGGGTTCGACCACCCCGGCCAGGGCAGACAGGAATTGCTCGCCGGCTGAGATGACGCGAAGGTCGATCTTGAAATGCTCCGCGAA
>PMBX01000025.1 GCA_003153915.1 Phycisphaerales bacterium | reverse complement strand
TTCCGGTATAGCGCGAAGGCGCAAGTCCAGCCGACGAGCAGAATTAAAAAAATTATAGAATTCACCCTAACTTCCCTAACACAGGTGCACGGCCGCGCGCGCAAAACGGTACCTTCCGGCAGCGGAGCGGATATTTAGCCGCGAACAAGACGCGAACAAACACGAACAAAAACAGGAACATGGAACTTGGAAAAAGGAAACAGGGACAAGGAAACAGCCAATACGCCGGGCGATGCCACGACCTACTTCGCGCGGTGGGACGGAAGCCCCACCGCGCGGAATTGCGAACAAAAGCGAACAATGATTAGGAACAAGGAAACAGGAACACGAAAACCGTAGGGCGGGGCGACCGCCCCGCGGAATTGCGATGCCGCTTTGGCAGGAAGGCCCCGTGAGGGGCCACCAAGTGGTTCGCGGCGGCTTCGGCCGTGAGCTATGTCGAACGGTTCGCGGCTAATAAAAGCCAAAAGTGGATACGTCGAGCGGTGGGCGGCCTCACGGATATCACATTGCCAGGAAATTGGCCAGGAGTTGGTGCCCGATGGGCGTCAGGAAACTTTCGGGGTGGAACTGGACGCCCTCGGTGGGGTGCGTTTTGCTGCGGATGCCCATCAATTCATTCTGATCGCTCGTCCATGCCGTTTGCTCGAAGTCGGCGTCCATGCCGGCTGGATCGACGATCAGGCTGTGATACCGCGTCGCCGTGAAGGGATTGGCCAGGCCGGCGAAGAGTCCCTTGCCGTCGTGGCGAATTTCGCTGGTCTTGCCGTGCATCAATCGCGGCGCGCGGATGACCTTGCCGCCAAAGACTTGTCCGATGGCCTGATGTCCCAGGCAGACGCCAAGGACGGGGATTTTTCCGTGGAAATAGCGGATGTAGTCGCAGCTCAGCCCGGCTTCATTGGGCGTGCATGGGCCGGGTGATACGATCAGGTGGGTAAGCTTGAACTGCGATTCCGCCTCGGCCGGGGCCATCACGTCGTTGCGGATCACGCGAAGATCGGTCCGCCCCAGCTCGCCGATGCGCTGGACGAGGTTGTATGTAAAACTGTCGTAGTTGTCCAGGACGAGGATCACGCCGGAATCGTAGCCGCCGCTCGCGGTGCGGTCAAGGACGGGCAGTACCATCATGCAGGAACAGAACCCGTAACAAGGAACCTGGAAAAAATCCGCTGAACCGGGTTCCAGGTTCCGGTCTTCCGGTATTACTCCACGGATACGAGTTTCTTGACGGCAGGGATTTTTTCCTTGAGGTGCCGTTCNNACTTGCTGAACCAAGCCGGTATCGCCTGCATTGTCAACCATTGGAACGCCTTTCTGCCTTAGCGGCATTGTGACCCCCTCGCGATGGAACATTATAGGCCCGGCCGGGACGGACGCAATAACGACCGAGCTTTTCCCGCACACGGCCTACGGCTTCCTGCGATACCACGGCAGGCGGGAAAGCGGAGCTTCCACTTCGATGCGGCAGGGACCGGTAACGACGCTTCCGTCGTCGCCGGACCAGCGTCCCGGCGGGAAGGAGACCTTGCGCGACACCGCGCCGGCCTGGAGCACGGGGGCGACCAGGATGTCCTCACCGAGCATGAACTGGTCCATCAGCGTCTCCAGGCCCGCGTCGGGGAACACATAAGCCATGTGTCGCATGATCGGTTCGCCTGTCGCGGCAGCGTGGCTGGCCAGGGCGAGAATCTCCGAGCCGAGTTTTTTCCGCAAATCGACGACATCCTTGCAAAGCCCCTGATGCCGCTCGTCCAGCACGCGCCAGGGCATGCGCGAAAATTGGATGATGGGGAACATCGCCGACGCCTGGGCGTAGCGGACGAACAACTCCGGTTCGATCGTGCTGCCGGGACCGAAATCCCCCACAAGCCCGCCGCCGACCATGTCCGGGCAGGTAAAGGGGTAGCCCATCAGGCCCTGTGCCAAGCCCGTGGGCAGCAGGTCGCCCATGCCGTCAACGCCCCAGCGGTGGCCCTTGTCGCGGACGCGCTGCACCAGGGCCTGTCCGCCTAGTTTCCAGCAGGCGCGGTACTCGCTGAGGCGGTACTTCAAGCCGATGCGTGCGAATGCCTCGCATTGTCCGTTGGGACCGATAGGCCGATAGGTCACGTCACCGCCTTGATAGGTGTACGGGTCGCCGCCATCGAACTTGAAGCCGTCCACGCCGCAATTGGCGACCAGCCAGTCCAACTGTTCGCTGAACCATTCGCAGGCGGCGGGATTGGACAGGTCCAGCAACGCGCTGTAACCATTCCACCAGCGGCGGATGACCGGCTCGCCCTGGGCGTCATAGATGAAGAATTTCTTCTGGTTCAAGACGCGGTAGGTGTAGGTATCGGGGGCGATGAACGGGCTGATCCAGACGGCCAGCTTGAACCCGCGCTGGTGCAGCCAGTCGGCCATGCCGCGAGGGTCGGGGAAACGGTCCCTCGGAAACTTCCAGTCGCCGTTGCCGCGAAACCAGCAATCGTCGATCATCAGTACCCCCGCGGGCCAGCCATGGTCCAGGATGGCCTGGGCATAGGCGAGGATTTTCTCCTGGGTGGGTTCCCACTTCACCTCGATCCAGGCGTTGTATTGCGGGGCCAGGAAGGCGATTTCATCCGGCAATTTGCCCGAAGGCGGGAAGTGCTTGGCGCAGGCGGCCCGGTAGGCCCCGCGCAGGTTTCCGTGACCCTCTCCAAGCTCCACGGGGCCGGCGGCCTCCGAAATGCGCAGGCGGGCGTCCTTGAACTCGAAGGTAAACGCCTCCTCGCTCCAGACGAAGCGTCCGCGCGTGGACACCAGCAGCGGGCAGCCCTGGTTTCCGGCAAGGTTTCCGTTGAGCTGACAGCGATACTCGCTGCGCCCGAATGGCATCTGATATCCGTGGCGCACGACCCCGCCGAACCAATACTCCTGCGACAATACGGGTAGTTCCAAATTCGCCTCGCTCATGGAAAGGCCTCGTGGGGAATCAGACGTCGATCTCGACCCGCCCGCCGGGTTCGACGTCCAGTTGCGAGAAGCCGAAAAAGTCCATCCGGGACTTTTCGATCTCGTTGCCCATGCAGTCAATCCGGCGGACCATCGCGGAAATCCGCCGGGCCGCGGACACGCCGACTCGCTTCTGGAAGGTTCCGTTGAGGATCGTCGTGGACCGCTCCAGGGGGACCCCTCCGCCGCTATTGACCAGGAACAGCAAGTCGCGCCGCTGCGCGGGGAGCTTAAAGACATTGTTGCCGCCTTCGAGCGGAATGCGATAGCCGTGGAAGGCCGGGAGGTTGGCGACGTACCAGTGGTTGTAGTGGGCGATGACCTTCTTGTTGTCGTCGTTGAGGCGGTCGAAGTCGATGCTGTAGGTGGGGATGCCCGCGGCGATCATCTTGATGGCCACGCAGGCTGCCGCGGCGGGCGTGTCCTCGTTGGTGATGGTCTGGTAATCGTTGATCGAATAAGGCGAATATGCCTGCACGTAGAGGGTGCGGAGGAAGTTGCCCTCGGGGTTATACGGCGTGTCGCCTGCGCGGGTCATCGAACCGTAACGGGCCAGAAACGGCGTGCCGTAGTTCTGCTTCAATTCGACGATGTAGTCTTTCTTGAGCGCGCGGCACTTGCGGTCGATCAGTTCCAGCGTGGCGGCCAGGCCCTCGATCATGCTGGTAACATCGTGGCCGTGCTCGCTGTTGCAACAACGGACGTTGGGCACGCAGTTGTACAGGTCGTACTTGGCGCCATCGAAGTCCCAGCGGGTGATGAACGATGCGCAGATATCGGCCATGGTCTCGCGGGCATCGCGGCACATGAAGCACAGCGAGTGGAACTTGTTGGGCGTCATCACCAACTGGCCCTTGTCGTCCACGATGAGGAGCTTCCTGCGTTTCGGGAAGCACTTGGCCCCAGGGGCCACCGCGTGCGGGGCGCACCAGATCATCGGCACGCCGCCGGCGGCCTTGACGTCGGCGACAAGAGCGGCCATGTCCTTGATCTTGGCCGGATCGGCCTCCCAGTCGCCGATGTTGAGCTGCACGTCGTAATCGTTGTCCAGGCCCGGGCCGAACCAGCCGTCGTCGATGATGTAGTTGCGGATCCCCAGCTTCACGCCCGCACGCACGCTGCGAAGGATCACCTCGTCGGTCACGTCGTCGCTGAACCAGTCGGTCCAACTGCACCACAGCGGGTGCAAGGCCCCCTCGGCCGTCACGTCGGCGATACCGTGAAGCTTTTTCTGCAAGCCGGCGAAATCCCGAAGCGTCAGCATCCAAGGCTGATTCGGCGTTTCGGCGGCGGTGCGGAAATACAGGTGCTCGGTGATTGTCCCATCGGCGTTCTTGCGCGCTACGAAGTCGGGAATAGGGTACAGGTCCGTGCCGCGTTTGATCTGCATCGAAAGCCGCCGCATGTAAACGATCAGCGCCCGATTGATCGTCGGTTCCAGCGTGCGGAAGGCAGTCTCGTAATTGGCGCCCACCACGCCGAAGGCCATCGACATGTTCATGTCCTGGCCGGTGAAGATGTAGATGGGCATCTTGACGTCGTTAACGGCAGAGTCGTTGGAATACTTCCAGAACGACACCATCTGCGTCATGTTGATGAACCACCTGCCGGAGTCGGGGATTATGACGTTGTGATAATTGCGGATGTCGCTGCGGAGGTTGTACTCGATGCTCTTGACCGACTGGCCGGGTGGGGGAGTGACCTTCACCGGCGCGGGGTGAGCGTCGCCGAAGTCCAGCGTCACGCCCGCGACGGTTTCCTTCCTGGCCTGGCCATACACGAGGCCCTCAAACCGCGCCGATGCGCCCGAATGCAGGATCACGTTGATTTCAAAGACCGCCGCCATCTGGTGATTTCCTTCGTATCTGATAGTAGAACGTATCTTCCCGGCAGGATCGTGCCTGAAACAACGCCTTGTCCGCCAGGCTGCGGCGCCAGGCCACGGGTTCGCTGCCACCGGTGCGATTAATGCGTTCGAACGAGGCGATCTCAAAACCCTTTGGCAGGTCGAGCAGACACGTCTCGTCCAACAAGCTGGTCACATATATGGCCGAACCGGTGTAGGCCGCAAGGACGTTTCCGCCCTGGTAGGTCCGCAGGAACGGTGGATGGTCCATCCCGCCGGCGGTGGAGAACTCCATGCGGTCGTAATCGACGTTCAAGGTGGAGCGATCGACCGGTCCGGCCAGTTCGTAGATCCGCCAGGCCGCCGAGAGGATGTGGTATTGCTCGGCGGTCATTTGCATCGGATGTCCCCCAGCGGCCCCGGAGACACGCACCCGCCCATCGCCGCGGTAAAAGGCACTGAAGACGTTGGGGATACCGGCCACAACCTTGGCAAACGTCGTGGCGCCAAGGACCTTGCCGTAGGCCGCCCAGTCGTCGGTGTCGATGAGTTTGTCGCCCATCAACCGGCAGGCCGTGGCGGCGCGGAGGACGTGGCAGTCATGGTTGACCTCCGAGCAGTTGCCCGCGCGGATGATGTCGAAGTACGGTCCAAAGAGGGGATTGAGGCAATTCAACGAGATGGCCGCCTTTGGTTTGACGGCATGGACGCACTCGTGAATATCACGCAGGACACCCAGCAGATATCGCTCGGCCCGGCCGTAGGACGGATCTGCCAATTGGGCGTCGGGAGGCAGGGCAAACTTCGTGCCCGACAACTTCACGCCGTCTGCACCTAAGCCGGCCGTGCCGACCATCGCCGCCACCTGCGCAAGCAAACCGGCCCGACAAGCCTTGAGCGACCAGTCGAAGAGAAAAAAGTCCCGTCCACCGCGGTTGACCTTTTTGAAATTGCCGGAAGAATCCTTCAGCAGGATCGCCGCCTGCGTCGTTGCCGCATGGCTGTCGGGTGAAACCAGGAAAGGATTGAAATGCAAAATGATCCGATAGCCGTCGCGTTGTTTGGAGGCGATGTAGGCCGCCAGGTCGCCGCCGAAGCGCGCGTCGCAGGCCCGCCAGTCGCCGAGATTTTCCGACCAACCCTCGTCCAGGACGATAGTTCGAGGAAATATCCCCTCGCCCGCCAGGCGCTCCAGGGCAGCATCGACCAGCCCGGCCGAGAGGAACCGCTCCGAGCCGGCCTCGACGGTCATCCTGCCCGCTTCGTAATGCTTGCGGTAGACCTGATCGCCCCAGGAAGTGTAGATCGGCCCGGACCACCAGCCAGGCCGTCTTACCGCCGGCGCCGTTGCGCCGGCTTGGCCAGACCGGAGCAACTCGCTGTATTGTCGCAGGATGTCCGTATCCGTGGGGCCTGGCAAGACCGCCACCGGGACGGCAGAATACGCCCCTGTCCTGGCAGCCTTTGCGTAATCGAACTTCAAATCCAATCCTGCGGTGGTGACGGTGCTATCAAATGGGATCGGGCAGTCCGGCACGTCCAGCAGGCCGACACCCACATACCGGCCGGCTTGGCCCATCGCCAACAGGTAGGGGGGCATCATGTAATTGCCCCAGTCGAGTTGGAAGAAATTGGGATACGACTGTAGCCCCGAACTGATCTGCACCGGCAGCGATATCCGTTGAGGGATGTCGAAACAGGCCAGGTCAGGATCGAAATTGCGTACCTGTGCGAACGTTCCTTCCAGCCTCAGCGGCCGCAGGCAATTCCAGGCCGGCCCGTCCTGGATCGTACATTCGCAAACAACACCCGAGCGGCTGAAGGACAACCGGACGCGCGACTTGGCCCGGCCTTGCAGGTCCATTTCCACGGCTTGGCCGTCAACCCTCGCCGCGACCACCCTGGACACCGTGGCATCCCCGTCCAGGGACGGCGACAGATGCAGCACCAGTAGGCTCGCGTCCTTGGGACCGGCCAGGCGACAGCGAGGTCCATCCAACGCCACCTTCCAACGATGGCATGGAGTGGTGACGGAGAATCCGTCGGTGGTCTTGGAAATGGTGATCCTTTTGCTCACAGTCGGTAGTCAATCCTGAAGCAGAAGGTTTCTCCGTTGCATCGGCAGGCTTGGAACACCGCCAGGCCTTCAGTGAACTCGACGGGAACGGATTCTTCCCCGCCGGACCGGCCGACCTTGGCGACGCCCGCTAGCTCGGCGGCGGGAGGTAGCGGCACGGCAAGGGCGACATCGGAGATACAAACCACATGGGCCGCGCTTGGGGTATAGACCGCCACGGCCTGGTTTCCGCAAAGCGTCTTGGCGGCGTGAAAGCCCGCCAGGGGTCCGGTGGTGTACTTGCGGCCAAAGACCTTGCGGAACGGGTCGATGTAAATCTCCTGGCCGGCGTCCATCGGCGCCAGGAGGTATAGCTTGTAGATAGCCCCAAGCAGTTCCAGCTCGTCATCTCGCACGGAGCGGGAATAGCCGTAAGTGGACTTCCGCTTGCGTTCCCCGCCGCGTTTTCGCGCCGCATAGAGCGACGGTACGCCGTAGGCGATCTTCCGCAGGTTGGCCCGCACGGTGAACAGGTCGTAGCTGGGCCAGTCGTCCAGGTCGCTGACCCCCGCGCGGCAGAACCACGCCGCCCAGGCCCGTTCCTCGTAACTGTCGAGGTTATATTCCATCGCGTCGTGGATGCGATGGAGGTCGAAGGTCCCGTTGAACAGCGGGTTGCCGGCGGTGGTGTTGATGCAGCAGAGGGGTTTGACCCCCTTGGCCTGCTCGTACATGAATTTGGAGGCCTTGTAGTGGAACATCTCGCCCGTCCCCCAGGCTGGGTCATGGAAAACATTGTCGATGCCCGGCGGCTGATGGGTGCAATCGATCTTGATACCGTCGGCGTCCAGCCCGTCGCCTGCGAGCATGAAACGGATGTCCTCGGCGACCAGTTCCCGCATCAGCGGGTGCGTGAAGTCGCACTGGAAATTCTTCTCCCCCCCCAGGCGGACGACAAAGACCGGCTCGCCCTGGCGGTTCCGCACGGCGATCTCAGGATGGCCGCGATAGTGGTCCGACTGCTCGGAGACGAAATATGGGGAATACCACACCAGTACCTTCATACCGGTCTGGCGGAGTTTACGAATCGTGCCTGGCAAGTCGCCGAATCGCTTGGTGTTAGGCCGCCATTGGCCGTTGGCCTGGAACCAGCCGTAGTCCAGGATCAGCATCCCGCAGGGGATTTCGTGCTCGCCCAGGAATCGCAGGCAGCGGTCCAGGAATGCCTCGTTGCAGTAGCCGTCGGTCATTGCCAACTCGCCGAGCATCTCCTGGGTGGTCCGGTCGGTCTGGTACTCGTACATCTGGTCGGAGAAGAAGCAGTAAATCGGCCCGGCCCAGTCCGCGTGCCACTGTTCGTTGCGCACCGCGAGGCCGTCGGCGAAGAGGCGGTCGATATACGTGCCGCACACCTGGACCTTGTCGGCGCCCATGAAGAAGGTGATCTTGGGAAAGCGATAGGCGT
>PMBX01000178.1 GCA_003153915.1 Phycisphaerales bacterium | reverse complement strand
TGCCGCGAAGGCACCCGCCGCATGCTGGAGATTCTGCAAGCCCTATGTAGGCCGCGACATCGCGAGGACGGTCTCGACGCTCTCCTGCGATTCCACGGTGTCATGCACCTGGAAGAGTTGGCCGAGTTGATCAAGGCCACCAGCCTATGCGGGCTGGGACAAACCGCGCCAAACCCGGTGCTGAGCACNNGGTACCGAGGCTTGGCGGTACGTGGCACACGTCGCTCGCGGCGAATATGAGGATGCTTACCGGGTTCTGAGGCAGGCCAATCCCTTGCCCTCCACGTGTTCCAGAGTCTGCCATCACCCCTGCGAGGCATCCTGTCGCGCGGGCGCCACGGGTGGCGAACCCATAGCCATCCGCACCCTGAAACGATTCATCGTTGACCGCGTAGATCCGAAGGTTTATGCCCCGGCGGCACCGCTTCCAGACGCGCGCAGCGCCAGGATCGCCGTCATCGGAGCTGGGCCTGCCGGTCTGGCTGCCGCACACGAACTGTCCCTGTTGGGGCATCGTGTGACGGTCTTCGAGCGCGAGACCAAACCGGGTGGGATGCTCGTTTGCGCAATACCGTCCTATCGCCTGCCGCGAGAACGCCTGGAGAAAGAGATCGCCTCGCTGCTCAACCAGAACATCGAGCTTCGGTACGGCGTCGAATTGGGCAAGGACGTCAACATCGACGGGTTGCTGGCCGAGGGATACAAGGCCGTCTACCTAGCTCTAGGCGCCCATGGGAGCCGCGCGCTCGACCTGCCCGGCGAAGAGTCCGAGGGTATCGTGCCCGGCATGCGGTTCCTCAAGGAGTTCAACCTGCATGGCCGCGAGCTGGCCCGCGGAAAGGTGGGCGTCATAGGCGGGGGCAACTCCGCAATGGACGCCGCCCGCGTGGCCTTTCGCCAGAGCGGCGTGGAGAGCGTCACCGTCTTCTATCGACGCACGCGAGAGGAAATGCCCGCGTACACAGAGGAAACCGAGGCCGCACTGGCGGAAGGCATTCGGATCGAGACGCTGGTTGCTCCAATAGCCGTAGTCTCCGAAGGCGGACGTCTGAAAGCCATGAGATTCATCCGTAATGAGTTGGGCGAACCGGACGCCAGCGGGCGTCGCCGGCCTGTTCCCCTGCCCGGTTCGCAGTTCGATGCTCCACTGGACACCCTTATCGTGGCCATCAGCGAACAACCGGAACCGACGGCTCTGGCTTGCCTGAAAAGTAGCGACGGCGGAGGTCCCCGCGTTGACCCCGAGACTTTCGCCACCGCCCAACCGGCCGTGTTCGCAGGAGGCGACCTGGTGACAGGCCCTAACACAGTGATCGACGCCATTGCTGCCGGTAAGAGGGCAGCGGCGGTGATCGACCGATACGTCCGCGGAAGGCTTCTCAAGACGGTCAACCGAATCGCCATGCCCAGCGCGTATGTCGAGCCGGTCTCGGTACCCGACGAGGATGACCTGGACAGTGCCCACCGCGTGACGCCGCCGGAATTGCCCTTGGATCAGCGCCGCCGTTGCTTCCATGAGGTCGAGATGTGTATCAGCGAGTCGCAGGCCCTGAGCGAGGCGAGGAGGTGCCTGCGATGCGACCTGGAGTTCACTCATCCGACCTAGGAGACAATGGCTTCTCTTGAGGTGAATGCATGATCACGATGGAAGTGGATAGCCGAAACCTGGAGGCGACCGAAGGTGATACGATTCTGGCTGCCCTGAGGAAGCAGGGAGTCCATGTGCCGACACTCTGCCACATGGAGAAGCTACCGCCCAGCGGCGCCTGCCGGCTCTGCGTGGTCGAGGTGGAGGGTTTCCCGAACCTCGTTCCGGCCTGCTCCTATCCGGTGGCGGCTGGGATGAAAATTCGGACCCGCTCGCCCAGGGTGCTCTCAGCGAGAAAGATGATCGTCGAACTGCTCCTGAGCGGACACCCCGACGACTGCCTCTACTGCGCGCGGAACGGCGGATGCGACCTCCAGCGCCTCTCACAGGAGATGGGCATCCGTCAGCGTATTGGCGTCCCGCGCAAGTCCGACAAGGAGATGGACGTCTCCGGCGCTTCCATCATCCGTAATCCGGACAAGTGTATCCTGTGCGGAAAGTGTGTGCGGGTATGCGAGGAAATCCAGGGCGTGGCCGCGATCGACTTCATCGCCCGAGGCTCTCGGGCGTATATCGGCACGGCGTTCGACGAAGGGCTGAACGTCTCCAGTTGCGTCAACTGCGGTCAGTGCATCCTGGTCTGCCCCACCGGCGCGCTGAGCGAGCGCAGTTACGTCGAGGATGTGGTGGCCGCCCTGGCCGACCCGCAAAAATACGTTGTCGTGCAACACGCCCCCAGCGTCTCGGTGACCCTCGCCGAGGAATTCGGCCTGAAGCCCGGCACCGATGTGGACGGGCAGATGGTGGCGGGCCTGCGGCGAATGGGCTTTCGGAAGGTGTTCGATACGAGTTTCGCAGCCGACCTGACGATCATGGAGGAAGCCAGCGAACTGGCCGAGCGCATCGCCCACGGTGGCAAGCTCCCGATGCTGACAAGTTGCTCCCCGGGTTGGATCAAGTTCATTGAGCAGTTCTATCCCCAGTACCTGGCGAATGTCTCCACGTGTAAAAGTCCCCAGCAGATGCTCGGTGCCCTGGTCAAAGGCTTCTTCGCTCCGCGACGGGGCATGGATCCTGCCAAGATCGTCAGCGTTTCGGTCATGCCATGCACGGCTAAGAAATTCGAATGTAGCCGCCCGGAGATGGCCCGTGAATACGTTCCCGACGTAGACTACGTCCTCACGACCCGCGAACTGGCTCAGCTCTTCCGGATGTTCGGTGTTGACGTAGGCGCGATGGTGCCCGAAGCGACCGATACCCCCTTCGGCGAGCGGTCTACGGCAGGTAAGATTTTCGGCGCCACGGGCGGCGTCATGGAAGCCGCTCTCCGCACCGCTCACTTCCTGCTCACGGGCAAGGAGTTGGCAGACCTCAAGACCCAGCCCCTTCGTGGGCTGAAAGGCGCCAAGTCGATGCAGGTCCAGATCGGCGATCTGGAGGTGGGTGTGGCCGTGGTGAGCGGTCTGGGTAACGCGCGGAGGCTGCTGGATGAATTCACGGCAGGGCGCAGGGATCTGCACTTCGTGGAGGTCATGACCTGCCCCGGCGGATGCATTGCGGGTGGCGGCCAACCGTTTGGCGCCGACATCAACGCCATTCGCGCCCGGATGCAGGCCCTCTACAAGATCGACCGTGACGAACCGATCCGAACGAGCCACTCCAACCCCTCCGTCGCGCGACTGTACAAGGAGTTTCTGGGCAAACCGCTCGGCGAGATGAGCCACCGTCTGCTGCACACGCACTACGCCCAACGGGATGTGGTCCTGTAGCCCCAAAGTAATGACAGCCACCCCGCCTGGCGCGGGGATATGAGAAACAGACATGACCGAAAACAAGACCAAGAAAGTTCTGATCGTTGACGACGATCCGGACATCCTCTACCAGGTCCAACTAGCCCTCCAGGACGACGGGTACACGCTGGTGACGGCCCAGGGTCACCGAGAGGCGGAGGACGCTCTATCCTCGGTGCAGCCGGACCTGGCCGTTGTGGACCTCATGATGGAGCACAAAGACTCCGGCCTGGTCCTCTGCCAACAGATCCGTAGGCTCTTCCCCGGCACGCCCATTATTATTTTGACGGCCGTGCGGGGCGCAACCGGGCTGTCCTTCGACGCCCGCAATACACAGGCTAAGTCCTGGATTCAGGCTGACAGCGTGATGGACAAGCCTGTCCGTCCGGAATACCTTAGAAACGAGGTGCGCCGGCTCCTTAGGCGCCACAGCGAGTGAACACCTGGGGACACACCGCAGGTCTCCGGTCGACGGCAGTTGTAAGATGATGGAAGCCCCGATAAACCTGGTGACCACGATCCGAGAGCGATGCAGGATCTGTTACACCTGCGTGCGGGAGTGTCCGGCCAAGGCCATCCGCATCGCCGGTGGGCAAGCCCAGGTACTGCCGGAGCGGTGCATCGGTTGTGGGAACTGCCTCCGTGTGTGCAGTCAGCAGGCCAAGAAGGTACTCGACTCCACCGGCGTCGTCCGGGAACTCCTGAAGGGACCGGTCCCCGTCGCTGCCGTCGTCGCTCCGAGTTTCCCAGCCGAGTTCACCGATTGCCACTGGCAGGAGATGGTAGGCATGCTCCGGGCTTTGGGCTTTCGGGCGGTACACGAAGTAGCCATGGGGGCCGACCTGGTTGCCCGGGAATATCGCCATCTGCTCGAGCGATCCGATGGGCGGCGATATATCGCCACCAGTTGCCCGGCCGTTGTGGCCTTCGTCGAGCGCTACCACCCACACCTGGTTGAAACGTTGGCGCCCATCGTATCCCCCATGGTCGCCGCCGCACGGGCGGTGCGCACGTTGTGGGGCCAAGAGTGGCGGTCGGTCTTTATCGGTCCGTGCATCGCCAAGAAAGGCGAGGTCGCAGTTCCGCAACTCAGCAACGATCTCGACGCGGCCCTGACGTTTGTGGAGCTGCGAGAATTGTTTCACGACGCGGGGCTAAGCCCCCAGACTGTTACGCCGAGCGACTTCGATCCACCCTATCCCGGTGAGGGCGCGCTTTTTCCCATCAGCCGCGGACTCTTCCAGGCCGCCGGAATCCGCGAGGATCTGGTTGCCGACGAAGTGGCCGTCGCCGATGGGCGCACGAGCTTTGTGCAGGCCATCAAGGAGTTCGATGCCGGACACATGAAGGCCCGACTCCTGGAGGTGCTTGCCTGCAACGGCTGCATCATGGGCCCGGGGTTCTCCTGTGACGCGCCGCAATACGGCCGGCGAGCCAAGGTCAGTGAATATGTCCGCCAGACCCTGTCCAGCCGTCCCGGTAAGACGATGGCGTATTCCTCGGAATCGCTGGCGAGACTGGACCTCTCTCGCACATACTCCCCCTTCGATCAGCGCATGGTCGTTCCGTTCGAGGAGGAGATCCGGCTGATCCTAAGCCGGATGGGCAAGAACGTCCCCCAGGACGAGCTGAACTGCGGGGCCTGCGGCTACGACACCTGCTACGAGCACGCCATGGCAATCTTCAAGAGCCTGGCCGAGAGCGAGATGTGCCTGCCGCACACCATCGAGAAGCTCCACCAGATGATCCGCGAACTGGCCGAGTCCAGCCAGAAATTGGCCAGTGCCCAGGAAACCCTTGTGCACTCGGAAAAGCTGGCCAGCATGGGGCAGTTGGCTGCCGGCATTGCCCACGAGGTAAACAATCCGCTGGGTATCGTCCTGATGTACGCGCACCTGCTGCGGGACGAGGCCCCCCAAGGCTCACGAATACATGAGGACTTGGTGATGGTCGCAGAACAGGCAGACCGCTGCAAGCGGATCGTCTCCGGCCTGCTGCACTTCGCCAGACAGAACCGGCTCGTTCTGCAAACGGTTGACGCCCGCAGGATCGTCGACCGCAGTGTGCGGTCGGTGGCCACTCCCCCCGGGATCCGCGTGGTGGTGGAGGACCGCATCAAAGACCCGCAGGTTGAGGCCGACTANNCCGAGGGCGGGACGATCACCATCGGTCTGGACGATACGAACGGACAGGTGCGATTCACCGTAGCCGACACGGGATCGGGCATACCACGGCAGAATCTGGCGAGACTATTCACTCCGTTCTTCACAACCAAGCAGATGGGAAAGGGTACCGGTTTGGGCCTTGCCGTTAGTTACGGAATCGTGAAGATGCACATGGGTGACATCCGGGTGCAGTCGAACGCCGACCGCGACGCCGGCCCCACAGGAACGACCTTCAGCGTCACGCTGCCCCGACAAAGGCAGAGGCAAGGGCCTCTTGAAACGGGAAAGGACTGATCATGGCTGTGGTAATTTTGATCGATGACGACGTGGATCTGATCGAGGCGAACCGGGCGGTTCTGGCCGCCCGTGGATTCATCGTACGAACTGCCCTCAATGCGGTGGAGGCACGGCAATGCCTAGCCGCGGGCGTGCCAGATCTGGTCGTCCTGGACGTGATGATGGAGACGCCCACCGTCGGGTTCGATCTGGCAAGGGAGATTCACAAGGCAGCCCCCAAACTACCAATCCTCATGCTCACGGGGCTGCGCGAGGCGATGGACGTGCCCTTCCAGTTCGGCCCGGACGAAACATGGCTGCCAGTGACGCAGTTTCTGGAAAAGCCCTTCTCCTCATCGGCCCTGGCCGAGAAGGTGGCCAATATCCTCAAGGGCGGCAAATAAACCGCTCGGTGCGATGAATCGGACCGGTGGGCGGATGATGAGGTGGCGACGATGGAGTCCCTTCGAGTCTTGGTCGTGGATGATGAGGTTGGTATGCGCCTCGGTGTGGAGCGTGCACTTCGCGATTTCGCGGTCCGGGTAGCGGACGTAAACGGAGACGTTTCGTTCCAGGTCGTCCATGCCGGTTCCGGCGAGGAGGCGCTGGAACTGGTGGCGTCGCAACGGCCGGAAATCCTTTTGCTGGATCACAAGCTGCCGGGCCTCAGTGGTCTGGACGTCCTCGATCGCCTCACGGACCGCCAGATCGAACGCGGGGGCGATCTCCTGACCGTTATGATCACTGCCTACGCTACGCTCGAGACGGCTGTCGCCGCCACCAAGCGAGGTGCTTACGACTTCCTTGCCAAGCCCTTCACACCCGAGGAACTCCGCGGCGTCATCCGCAAGGCGGCTCGGCATGTAGTCCTCCAGCGGCAGGCACGGCGACTGGCCGAAGAAAAACGGCAGGTCCGCTTCCAGTTCATTTCGGTGGTGGCCCACGAGCTTAAGGCGCCGTTGGCGGCCATTGAGGGTTTTCTGCGGATCATCTCGGAGCATTCCGCCGGCGACGACCCAGCCGTCTATAACCACATGCTGGAACGCAGCCTCGTGCGACTGGAAGGTATGCGGAAGCTTATCGAAGACCTTCTGGATCTCACGCGGATCGAGTCGGGTCGCAAGAAACGGGAACCGACCGATTTGGACTTGGCCACCGTCGCAAGGGACATGGCGGAAGGCTTCGCGCCACGCGTGGCTGAATCGCAACTCCAGATGCGGATCCACGCCATCGGTCCTCTCATGATGAAGGCCGACCGTGGCGAGATCGAGATCATCCTCAACAACCTCCTGTCCAACGCGGTCAAGTATAACCGCCCAGGCGGTAGCGTGGACGTGCGATTGGAGCGGGCCGACCACGGTGTTTGCATCACGGTATCCGACACGGGTATCGGCATGACAGGGGAGGAGGAGGCACGGCTGTTTGGCGAGTTTGTCCGTATCAAGAATGAGAAGACCCGCGGTATCGCGGGCAGCGGTTTGGGGCTGGCGATTGTAAAGAAACTGGCCACTCTCTACGACGGTAATGTGGCCGTGCGAAGCAATCCGGGCCGCGGTTCGACGTTCACGGTGACACTCCGAACGGCCGATGGCCCAGGCACGTCAAGCAGAACGCCCGCTTAGCATAACGTGTGATATGGAACGAGAAGAGATACTTTCGTGGCTGCGAGAGAGCGATACGGACCGCCTGGATGCGTTGTGGCGTCGTGCGGACGATACGCGTCGCAGCTGTGTCGGAGATGCCGTCCATCTTCGCGGGCTGGTGGAGTTCGCCAACCGTTGCGCTCGCTCTTGCGCCTACTGCGGCCTCCGGGCCGATCATCACGAACTACCCCGATATCGCATGACGCCCGAAGAGATACTCCGCTGCGCCGACCAAATCGTGGATTCCGGTTGTGGAACCATCGTCCTACAGTCCGGGGAGGATCCATCCCTGCCGGCCGAGTGGTTGGCGGACGTCGTCGGGCGGATCAAGTCCCGGACGCCTCTGGCCGTCACCCTCAGCGTCGGCGAGCGGGACGAACGGGACTGGGCCATGTGGCGCCAGGCCGGTGCGGACCGCTATCTGCTCCGCTTTGAGACGTCCAACAGGGCGCTATTCGACCGCATCCATCCGCCGTTGCCAGATCGGCGGTCCGACCGTCTCGCCGACCTCCGAACTCTCCGCAGGCTTAACTATGAGGTCGGCAGCGGCGTGATGATAGGCATCCCAGGCCAGACGTACGAGGATCTCGCCAACGACATCGAGATATTCGCCGCTATGTCTCTGGACATGATCGGCGTCGGGCCGTTCATAGCGCACCCGCGCACGCCGCTGGGACGGGCCGGTTCGGCCGGCGATCCGCCCGCCGGCCAGGTTCCTCCCACGGAGGAAATGACGTACAAAGTCATCGCCCTGGCTCGGCTGGTCTGCCCACGGGCCAACATTCCCAGTACGACCGCCCTGGCCACATTGAACCGCCAAACCGGACGCGAGCTGGGTCTGATGCGCGGCGCCAACGTGGTCATGCCCAACCTGACACCGACGAGGTATCGCCAGTGGTATGAGATTTACCCCAACAAGGCTTGCGTGACCGAGTCGCCCGGAGACTGCGTTCCTTGCATGCGGTCCCGGATTCAGGCGATTGACCGAAGGGTCGGTGTCGGACACGGCAACTCGCGCAATCGATCCGCCCGCGCCTCGCAGCCCATTGAGTTCCAGGAACCGTGACCATGTGTTCTCTTGTTGGCAACCAGCGAAACTGTCCGACGGCCTCCTTCTTAGATGAAGGCCTGCTGACGGACTTGTTAAACGGTCCCCAGGCTGATGCGACGCGGTTACGGGAGATCATTGCCAAGAGCTTAGCTCTTCAGGCGTTGACTGTCGCCGAGACGGCAGCCCTGCTTCGGGCGGACGCCACCGAACTCATCGAAGAGATTTTCGATGCCGCCCGGATGCTCAAGCGGAAGGTATACGGCAATAGGATTGTGCTGTTCGCTCCACTATACGTGGGCAACTTGTGCGTCAACGACTGCGCGTACTGCGCGTTCAAGCGGTCCAACCCCCACGCCGTCAGGCGAACGCTCACCGAAGCGGAAATCCGCTCGCAGGTCCAGGCCCTGGAAGACCGCGGTCATAAGCGGTTGATCCTTGTCTTCGGAGAGCACCGCGAATACTCCCCACAATTCATGGCCGACTGCGTACGCGCTGTCTACGCGGTGAAGTCGGGACACGCCGAAATCCGCCGTGTCAACATCAACGCATCGCCGCTGGATGTGGAAGGCTTCCGCATCGTCAAGTCCGCCGGCATTGGAACCTACCAGATATTCCAGGAGACCTACCACCGTCAGACCTACGCGACACTGCATCCGCCGGGCACGCCCAAGGCTGATTACCTCTGGCGCCTCACGGCTATGGATCGGGCCATGGAGGCGGGGGTGGACGACGTTGGCATCGGAGCGCTCTTCGGTCTCTACGACTGGCGGTTTGAGGTGCTGGCTCTGGTGGCTCACGCACGGCACTTGCAGGACCGTTTCGGCGTGGGACCGCACACCATCAGTTTTCCGCGATTACAGCCTGCATGTGGAGTGCAGCTCGACCATAGCCGGCAGGTAAGCGATGCCGATTTCCAGAGACTGGTCGCGATCCTGCGCCTGGCCGTGCCTTACACGGGCTTGATCTGTACGGCCCGCGAGAGCGCAGAGATCCGCCGTCAGGTGCTTGGTTTCGGCGTTAGCCAGATCGACGCGGGCAGCCGCATCGAGATCGGCGGCTACACAGAGTCCGGCGATACCCAGGTCGTAGAACGCGAACAGTTCACGCTGGGCGACATCCGCCCGCTGGAAGAAGTCGTGCGCGAACTGCTGGAGACCGGATACGTCCCCAGTTGGTGCACCGCCTGTTACCGTATGGGCCGGACCGGTGAACATTTCATGGAGTTCGCCGTACCCGGTTTCATCAAGCGGTTCTGCACTCCCAACGCCCTTACGACGCTGGCGGAGTACCTGGCTGATTACGCCGGTCCCGCCACCATCGCCACCGGCGAGAACCTCCTCCAGTCCGAATTAGACCGGATTCCAGATTCGCCGGAAAAGGCGCAGCTCGTCGAACGGCTTCGTCGCATCCGAGTTGAAGGTGAGCGAGACCTCTACATCTGAGGCCCAACCATGCCGCCAACTTTTCGCACAGAACGAGACCTGTTGGGCGAGCGTCCCGTGCCTGCCGACGCCCTGCACGGCATCCACACCGAACGGGCAATGGAGAATTTTCCGCTCTCCCACCGCCACGTACATCCGGAACTCATCCACGCCTTTGGGGCCGTCAAACTTGCCTGCGCACGCGCCAACCACGAACTGGGCCGATGGGACGAAAGAACCTTCCTCGCCATCGAACAGGCCTGCGACGAGATGATACGGGGCATATTGGACGGCCACATCCGCGTGGATGCCCTCCAGGGCGGGGCTGGCACCAGCACCAACATGAACGTCAACGANNAGTCCACCAACGACACCTATCCGACAAGCTTGCGTGTGGCGGCGATCCAGATGCTCCAACGCCTCGAACGAGCCGTGGTCGCCCTCCAGGAGGCTTTCCAGCACAAGGAGAAGGCGTTTGCCCACGTGGTCAAGATTGGGCGCACACAACTCCAGGACGCCGTCCTCGTCACGCTGGGGCGCGAGATGTCGGCCTACGCCGAGGCCTTCAGCCGGGACCGGTGGCGAATCTACAAGTGCCAAGAACGGTTGCGGGTGGTAAACCTGGGCGGGACGGCCGTCGGCACGGGGCTGGGCGCGCCGCGCAAGTTTATCTTCCGCGCGGTGGAGTACCTTCGCGAAATCACGCACCTGGGCCTGGCACGGGCCGAGAACTTGCTGGAAGCCACGCAGAACACCGATGTTTTTGTCGAAGTCAGCGGTATTCTCAAGGCCCTGGCGAGTAACCTGCTGAAGGTTGCGAGCGACCTGCGGCTGCTTTCCTCGGGACCGGAAGCGGGTCTTGGCGAATTGCGGCTGCCCGCCCGGCAGGCGGGGTCGTCCCTTATGCCCGCCAAGGTCAATCCCGTCATCCCCGAGGCCGTCAGCCAGGTGGCCTTGCTCGTGATGGCCAACGATCAGGCAATCGCGATCGCCTGCTCGCTGGGGAACCTCGAGCTTAACGCCTTTGTTCCGCTAGTGGCCGATTGCCTCCTGACGAACCTGGACCTGCTGACCGGCGCCTGCGAGGTGTTTCGCCGCCTTTGCGTGGAAGGTATGGAGGCCGACGAGGTGCGATGTCGGCGTGGTTTGGAGGGATCAACGGCCGTCCTCACCGCCCTGGTGGACCGCCTCGGTTACCGCCTGGCCACCGAGATCGCGCAGGCGGCCGGAGAAACGGGGCGAAGCGTCCGCCAGATAGTCCTGGAGCGAAAACTGCTTTCCACCCAGGAACTCGACACGCTCCTGTCACCGGAGAGTGTCTTGCGACTGGGGTCGCAAGCGTCATCACAACCCGGGCCCTGACATGCGTAGAAGACTGCGGATAAGCTCGTGGTCATCCACCGCCGTTAAGGAATCATGAAGAACACTCCCAAAGGTTTGCGACTGCATATCGGCCTATTCGGTCGCCGCAATGTCGGCAAAAGCTCGATCCTCAACGCCATCACGCGCCAATCGGTATCCATCGTATCGGAGGTGGCAGGCACGACGACCGACCCGGTCGAGAAGCCCATGGAACT
>PMBX01000020.1 GCA_003153915.1 Phycisphaerales bacterium | reverse complement strand
GTCGTACTTGTAGCCGATGTTGAAGGGCGGGTCGGCGAAGATCAGGTCGGCGAATGGCTCGGTCTGCTTGTTGAGCCATTTCACGCAATCGGCCTTGATGATCCGGTTCGGTTCCATTCTACTTTTTTCGCTATGGGGGGATGGGCCGTTGGGGCTGCTACGGTGTCGCGGGTGCCGTTTGCGGCGCTGGCGCGGTTTGCAGCGCGGGCGCAGTTTGAGGGGAGGCCGCCGCGGCGGGCGTGAGGAGTTCAAAGCCCTCGGCGATCTTGTCCATCATCGCCTCAGCCGAGTTAGGCGCTGCGCCCTGGGCGACCAGCACCAGCAGGAAACATTCGGACTTTCCGGCCACTCCAGCAAACAGGCATAGGTTTCTCTGAACGATCACCACCGGTTGGGGAGCTTCTGCCGCCGCCTGGGTAGCGGCTTGTGTACTGGTTTGGGTAGCCGCCGCCGTCTCCGGCGAACTCAGCGGCTCGGTGGCCGGCGGTGGCTTGGGCGATTGTTCGAAGACAATCTGGCAGGCATCACGCCCGGCGAGCTTGAGGTTCTTTCGGGACACCAGCCGCCCAGCAAGGCCCCTTTGCGTGGCGGTTTTTTCAAGTGAATTGAGGCACTGATCCATCTGCTGATCGGCGGAGGTTGCAGCGGTGGTTGTGGCGACCAGGTAGGCGATCAGGGCAGGCTCTTGGCCCTGAAGGTAATCGGTCTGCGCCATGGTCGCTCCGGCCGGGGTAACCGAGGCGTACCAGCCCATCGGCGGGCGGATGGACCATCGCCCTTGTGGGTCCTTCATCGCCGCGCCCATGGGACCGATGGCGATTTGTGCCGGATGCCGCAACTCCATGAGGCGAACGGTCTTGACAACCTCCCCCAGGGTGGGCAGGACCTCGGCCTTTCGCTCGGCCAGGGTTTCCACGGTCAGCACGTAGCACAGCCGCATCTTGGGCTGGTCCAGTTGTCGCACGAAATACACGGTGGCCGCGACGGTTTCCTCGCCGCGCAGGCTGTAACTGAGCTGGCGCGCGGCGCCTTCCAAGTCCGCCACTTTCATAGCGGCCTTGCTTAGGACCTGGAGGTTGCGGATGGCGAGGTTTCCGCTATGAACGGCGATTCCCGCCTCCGCCAGCGACTCCGCCGTCAGATCGTCACGGTCGATGGGAAAGGCCGCCAGCGACACCGCCTGGACGGGCCGGCCGTTTTGCTCGGCCGTGGCCCGCATCACGTCCAGCGGCGCCGCGACATTCCGCATCAGGTGGTCCTGGGGCACGGCCAGGGCGATTCCCGCGTGCGGGAATTCCACGACCTCGCCCATGGTCAATTCCGCGCCTGATGCGACCAGACAACAAAACATCGCTGCCGCCATCGCCGAGACGATTCTTCTCACCATCATGGAAGCTCCTGTTCCGCCCCGCCGCCATCGGTGGCTTCACTAGCGGGGGCTTGAATGGGACATTGTACCTAAATGATTGCCGCTAGGTATATCCGTGAGCAGCCTGTTTTTCCGGCCAAGAAAAACAGACCACTCACGGAACGGGAGAAAGTAGTGAGTAGAAAGGAGAAAATGCCGCCGATGCCTGCCCATACGGCCCATCCGCGGTTGCCGGCAAAGACTTCTCCCGCGGTCTACTTGCAACTTTCTACTCTCCCCCCGCTACAACAACGTTGATAGACACGTTAGAGCCTGCCAGGAAAAAAGAATTTACCCACCAGTCGCCTTACGCGCACCGTTGCCTTGCTTTCCAACCCTCCGTCGAGTCAACTGACGGAAGTAACAAGCAGGATAGTTGCCGGAGACCGTGGAAATGACTGATGACCCGCCTGGTCAAGACAGGCCCGACAATCTGGCCCGGACGTTCCGGGCCTTTCGGTCGCTCAACTACAGGCTGTTCTTCTGCGGCCAGGGGCTGTCGCTGGTCGGAACATGGATGCAGAATTTGGCGATGGGCTGGTTGGTCTATCGCCTGACCCATTCGCCCTGGCTGCTGGGAGTGATCGGTTTCTGCGGGCAGATACCCATCTTCCTGCTAGGCCCCATCGCCGGCGTGCTGGCGGACCGGTTTCCCCGCCGCCGCATCCTGATGCTCACCCAGAGCCTGGCCATGCTCCAGGCGTTCATCTTGACCGCATTGGTGCTGTGTGGGGCGATCCAGGTCTGGCACGTGGTGGTCTTGAGCCTATTCCTGGGGACCGTCAACGCCTTCGACATGCCCACGCGACAATCCTTCATCATGGAGATCGTACCTGGAAGGGAGGACATCGGAAACGCCATCGCGCTAAACTCCACCATGTTCAACAGCGCCCGGTTGATCGGCCCGATGATCGCCGGGCTTGTGATAAAGTTGGCCGGCGAGGGCGTCTGTTTCGCCATCAACGGGGCAAGCTTCCTGGCGGTGATTGTAGCCCTGCAACGGATGCGCCTGCCGCCCCGGCCCGCGCGGATGGAGCACAATGGCATGATACAGGGAATGCGGGAGGGCCTCTCCTACACCCTGCGATCCCCGGAGATACTGACAGTGCTGGTTTTCGTGGCTGCAATAAGCCTGGTGGGAATGCCATACGGCGTGCTGATGCCCGTTCTGGCGCGGACGGTGCTGGGCGGCGGCTCGGACACGCTAGGCTTGCTGGTGGGATCGAGCGGAATCGGTGCGATAATCGGCGGGATGTTCCTGGCGACCCGGAAAAGTTCCACCGACCTGGGCAGGACCGCCGCGATCGCCGCTGTGATTTTCGGAGGCGGACTGATCGGTCTGGCGATGTCCCGGAACATCCCCCTGTCGATGGCGATGATGGTCCTGACGGGCATGGGTATGACGGTGCAGATGGCCTCCAACAACACCACCGTGCAGACCATCGTGGAGGATAGCAAACGAGGCCGCGTAATGAGCCTCTATATCATGTCCCAAATCGGAGTCTCGCCTTTCGGGGCGCTGCTGGCCGGCGGACTGGCTCAGCGGATCGGAACGCCCAACACGTTGCTGATCGCCGGGACGTGCTCCGCCGTCCTGGCCGGGCTGCTGGCCTTGCGAATATCGTTGCTCCGCAACCGCCATCCAGCCGGTTGAATCGGCGCGCTAGGCCTGGTATCGCCGGGCAAGAGGGGCTCGGGAGTTCGCGACAAGGGAAACGGATGGGGTGGGCAATGAGGATTGTAAATCATCCGCAAAACAACCGGCGCGCTTTCGGAATTCTTCCTTGTCGTCAAGGCGAAGCGTCGATACCTATTCAAACGCAATGTGGCGTTACCCGACAACATCAGGGGCTGTCATGAACCAAAATGCACCTTTCAGACGGTTCGGACTTTGCCTGGCCGCGATGATTGCCATCGCTGGCTTTTCTCTCCCGTCGTTTTTGCTTGAAGTGGCCTGGGGCGATAACGCGACTACGCTCCCCTCCGCCTCCCCCGCCAGCCAGCCGACGGGAAAAGATATTTCCCTGGGACGTCCTGATAACGCCGCGCAATCGAGAACCACCCATCCTTGCGCAAACGCTTCCGCGTCCGACAACCTTCAAACCGCCTCGGACCAGGCCGTCCTGGCAGAATTTATAAAACGGCGAAACAAGCTGCTTACACAGGTGGATGAACAACTCATCAAGGGACTGCGGCAATTGAGGGAA
>PMBX01000146.1:2227-4962 GCA_003153915.1 Phycisphaerales bacterium | reverse complement strand
CGTCATACTCGGACTTGCTCCGAGTATCCGTGACGACGATGGGGCGTTGCGGCCGAGAGTCAGCCGTGATGGCGGTTGGTATAAGACCGCACCAGGCACGCGCTGCTGAGAAATGGACCAATGGGAAAATGCCAATCAAACACAGGAGAGTCCGATGCCGTTTCTGAAACGCCCCGATGGCGAGATTTACTACGAGACCTTTGGGCGGGGCTTCCCGATCCTGCTGTTCGCGCCTGGCGGTCTCCGCTCCCGGCTTGAGATGTGGCATCATCCGGCGGGAGGACCGCGGCGCACCTGGTGCGACTGGACCGATGTACTGGCGGGCCAATACAGCGTGGTCGCGATGGATCAGCGCAACGCCGGGCAATCCCGCACCACGATCGAGGCAGATCATGGCTGGCACACCTATGCCAACGATCATCTCGCGCTGATGGATCATCTCGGGCATCGCCAGTTTCATACCCTGGGCGGCTGTATCGGTGGCAGTTTCTGCCTGAAGCTGTGTGAAATGGCCCCGGACCGCGTCACCGCCGCTGTCCTGCAAAACCCCATCGGCCTTCATCCGGAACACCCGGAATACTTCCCGGAAAGCCATGACGGCTGGATCAAGGAAAAGCGCGCCGAACGGCCGGAGCTGAACGAGGCGAAGATGCGCGCCTTTGGCCACAATATGTGGGACAGCGGGTTCGCGTTCTGCGTCGATCGCGACTTCGCCAAACGCTGCACCGTGCCCACCATGCTGCTGCCCGGCACGGATATTCCCCACCCGGCGGCGACCAGCGCCGAGCTGGCGGCGCTGCTGCCCGGGGTGGAGGTCCTGAAAGACTGGCGCGGCCCGGAATTCATGGATCAGCAACGGGATCGCGTGATGGCGTTCCTCGCCCGGCACACCCCCGCCCAATGATCCCTCGGACGATCGCACGTCAGTCCAGGTGCCGCACGTGAAAGTCGGCATCGTCTCGGATATCCACTGCAACGCACGAGGGCTGGAACTGGCCCTCGCCGCGATGGGCGACGTGGAAGAATTGCTGTGCCTGGGCGACAGCATTTTCGAATATCAGTTTTCCAACGATGTTGTCGCACTATTGAAGAAGCGCCGCGCGCACATCATCCAGGGCAACCATGAGGAGGTATTTTTCTCCTCCGCCGGGGAGCGGGCGCGCGCACGGGAAGGACTCGATCCAGCGCTGATGGAATTCCTGGCGAACCAGCCGCCGCGGCGGCGGGTGGAAATCGGCGGCAAGGCGTTCCTGATGGTGCACTCGACGCCATGGGAGCCGCGGGGCGATTACGTCCATCCCCACAGCGCCCGATTCGCCCGGTTCGCCGATACCGACGCCGATTTCGTTCTGTATGGGCACACACATGTGCAGGTGGTGCGCCAGTTCGGCCGGGTGACCGTGATCAATCCAGGTTCCACCGGCGACGGCCGGGACAGCAACAACGACCGCCAGTTGAGTTGCGCGGTGGTGGACACGGGTTCGGGCGAGGCCAAGGTCATCGATTTTCCGGACCCCCGCTACGCGCCGCCGGTGTAGCGCCGGGGGGCCGCGGTCACGCCATCGCCCCCGCCCGGCCCGGCGGGTCCGGCGGGAGCACGCTATCATGCCTGTCGTGTTTCCGCCCAGCGCGTTCCGGCCCTAGAATGCCGGCCACGGCATACCCACCATCAGCAGCGGAGCCCCATCATGAACCATCTCGACCGCCTGGCTGATCTGATCGCCCACGCCCGCGCAGCCGGGGCGGACGCCGCCGATGCTCTGCTGGTCGCGGGAACCTCGCTGTCGGTGCAGCGGCGGCTGGGCAAGACCGAGCACGTTGAGCGGTCCGAGGGTCAGGATCTCGGGCTTCGCGTGTTCCTTGGCAAGCAGGCCGCCGTCGTGTCCGCCACGAGCATCGATCCCGCCAGTTTCAAAACTCTGGCCGAACGCGCCGTGGCGATGGCGCGGGTGGTGCCGGAGGATCCCTATACCGGTCTGGCCGACACCGCCGCGCCGCCAGCGACGGACGATCTGGACCTCGAAGACTCGTCCGAACCCTCGGCCGAGGCCTTGCTCGAACGGGCCGGCATCGCGGAGGACGCGGCGATGGCGGTCAAGGGCGTGACCAATTCAGAAGGGGCGTCGGCCGGGTACGGCCGCACGGAAATCGCCCTGATCACGTCCGCCGGATTCGCTGGGCGGCGGGTGGTGACCGGCCACTCGATCTCGGCCACGGCGCTCGCCGGGGCCGGCACGGATATGCAGCGGGACTACGACTACCATGGGACGGTGCATCTGTCCGACCTGGACGATCCCTCTACGATCGGGACTTCGGCGGGGGAGCGGGCGATCCGGCGGCTGAACCCCAGCCGTCCCAAGACGGCCAAACTGCCGGTGGTCTACGATCCCCGCTTCGCGGGCGGGTTGCTCGGCCACCTGATGGGGGCGATCAACGGCGCCGGCGTTGCCCGCGGCACCAGCTTCCTGAAGGACAAACTCGGGCAAAGCATCTTTGCCTCGGGCATCTTCGTGCGTGATGATCCAAGGCGCGTGCGGGGCTCGCGGTCCCGGCTGTTCGACGGCGAGGGAACCCCCACGCGGGCGCGCGCCCTGATCGAGGACGGTGTACTCACGACCTGGCTGCTGGATAGCCGTTCGGCCCGGCAGTTGGGGATGGTCTCCACCGGCCATGCCTCCCGCGGCACTGGCGGGCCGCCCTCACCGTCCGCCACCAACCTGTATCTGGCGCCAGGC
>PMBX01000146.1:0-2199 GCA_003153915.1 Phycisphaerales bacterium | reverse complement strand
GTACTGGCCGAGCCGGTGGCGGAGATCACGGTCGCGAGCAATCTGGTCGATATGTTCGCGAACATGACGCCGGCCAACGACCTGAAATTCCGCCGCGGCACCGATTCGCCGACGGTTCGGGTCGAGGGGATGACAATGGCGGGATCATGACAAGTCTTGCTAAAAAACAATTACGCCGAAGCTGGACAGATGAAAAACAAGTAATCCATGTGCCTGACGGCCAAGTCTGGTCAAATCGCCGCCGATACCCCATATTCCCCCCGGCTTCACAATAAACACGAGCAGAATGCCATGAAACGCACAAGTCGATTACTCGCCGCCACGGCGGTATTGTCCCTGGTCCTGGCCCCCGGGCTCGCCTATGCGCGGGCTGGCGGTTCGTCTTCAATGGGTAGCCGCGGCAGCCAGACATACTCCGCGCCGCCATCGACCAACACCTCACCCGGTTTTGCGCAACCGATGCAGCGGTCAATGACGCCACAGAGCGCACCGGCCCCGTCGATGGCGGGCGCGGGCGCCACGGCGCCACGGCGCAGCGGCTTCGGATCGGGCCTCGCGGGCGGCCTCCTGGGCGGGCTGATCGGGGTTGGCCTGGGCGGCATGTTGATGGGCCACGGGTTCTTCGGCGGCGGGATGGGAATCCTCGGGTTCCTTGGCCTGGTGCTGCAGATTGTCCTGGCGGTGGTGATTGTCCGGTTCCTGTATCGCATGTTCATGGGCAGCCGGCGCCCGGCGATGGCGGGTGGTCCGAACATCCTCGCCCGCGGCAACATGGCCCAGGGGCCAGGCCCGATGGGTGGCGGTGGCGGCGGCGCGCCCTCCGGCCCGCCCCGTATCACCATCACGCCCGGCGACTATCAGCAGTTCGAGCAGTTGCTGCAGCGGATCCAGGCGGCATGGAGCACGCATGACCTGAACAGTCTGCGAGCCATGTCGACGCCGGAAATGCTCAGCTACTTCGCCGAGCAGCTGGGCGATCAGGCCAGCCGGGGCGTCCGCAACCTGGTGACCGATGTCAAACTGCAATCGGGCGACCTGTCGGAGGCCTGGGCCGAACAGGGCCGGGAATACGCGACGGTGGCGATGCGCTTCTCGATGATCGACGTGACGCAAGACGCGTCGGGCCGTGTGGTCGATGGCAGCCCAACCGAGCACGTGACCGCGACCGAGATCTGGACGTTCGTCCGGTCGCGGGGCGGCAACTGGATCCTTTCGGCCATCCAGCAGACACGCTAACGGATTTCCGTGGAACGGCCGCCTTCCGCGTCAAGCGGGGGTGGCCGTTTCCATGTACGGGGGGCGGGCGATGAACTCTGTCCATCATCGTCATGGCACGGCGTGTCCGGGCCATGACGCGGAAGGGGCAAGCCGCCAGGGACCGTTGCCATCGCCCCTCCTCAGCCTTACCTGACCAGCACCGATCAGGAGGCCCACGACGATGTCCGCGCTCGATCCCATCCCCTACACCGATGCCAAGCTTCGCCGCATCCTGTCCACCGTGCGCACCATCGCGATGGTCGGCGCCAGCTCGAACTGGAACCGGCCCAGCTACTTCGTGATGAAATATCTGCAAGGTAAGGGTTACCGCGTCATCCCCGTGAACCCCACCACGGCCGGGACCGAACAGCTCGGGGAACGGGTCTACGCATCCCTCCGCGACATCCCCGAACCCGTCGACATGGTCGAGGTCTTCCGTGCCTCCGATCAGGTTGGCCCCGTCGTCGACGATGCCATCGCCATCGGCGCCAAGATCGTGTGGATGCAGCTTGGCGTCCGCAATGACGCGGCGGCGGAGGTGGCGGAGGAAGCCGGCCTGGAAGTCATCATGAACCGCTGCCCGAAAATTGAATTCGGACGTCTGGGCGGGGAGCTGTCCTGGAGCGGGGTCAACTCCGGTATCATCCGCAACCGCCCGGCCGAGCCACCCGCCAATCGCGCCCGCAAGCCCCGGCCCCTGCCCGCGTCCAATATCAACCACGGCTTCGAGACCCGCGCGGTGCATGCCGGTGCCGCGCCCGATCCCACGACGGGCGCGCGTTCGACGCCGATTTACCAGACCACGGCGTATGTGTTCGAAGACGCCGATCACGCGGCTTCGTTATTTAATCTTCATAATTTCGGCTACATCTACTCGCGCCTGACCAACCCGACCGTCGCGGTGCTGGAGGAACGTGTCGCCAGCCTGGAAGGCGGACGCGC
>PMBX01000221.1 GCA_003153915.1 Phycisphaerales bacterium | reverse complement strand
ATCGCGGGCGGCCGCTGCGCCTACGCGGATACGTCCCTTAATCCACAATGGGACTGGCAGAAATATCTCTACACGTACAGGATCTGGGGACGGTTGCTGTACAACCCCGCGACCGATCCGGATACCTGGCGACGGCTCCTGCGCCATCAATTGGGCGCCGCTGCACCGAAGGCGGAGGAGGCGGCGGCCAATGCCAGCCGCATCCTGCCGATCGTCACCACCGCTCACGCCGCCTCCGCCGGAAACAACAGCTACTGGCCGGAACTTTACTTGAACCANNGTCAGCCCGCTGGACCCGCAACTGTTTTATCGTATCAATGACTTCGCCGATGACCTGCTGGCCGGGCGGCGCGGCGGTAAGTACTCTCCCATAGAGGTCGCCCAATGGATTGAGGATTATGCCCAGGCCGCAACGAAGCATCTCCAAGCGGCAAGATCACATGTGGCCGAGGTGGACGATCCCCATTGGCGCCGCCTTTGGATCGATGTAACCGTCCAGGCCGGGCTTGGCAGGTTCTTTGGCGCCAAGTTCCGCGCCGGCGTCCTATATCGGCTATTCGAGCAAACAGCCAGCAGGGCCGCCATGGAGAAGTGCCTGGAGTTCTACCGCCTCGGCCGAGCCGCGTGGGCAGATGTGGCGGCGGCGACCAAGGGCGTTTACGTCCCGAATATCACCGTCGGCGATAACCAGATATTGAGGGGACACTGGGCGGATCGCCTGGAGGCTATTGATGGGGACACCGCCGCGCTGGCCGCCAGGCTGGACCAGGCTGACGGGAAGGAGCCGACGGGAACTCTGGCTTCCGCCATCTGGGAGGCTACCAACCGGCCTCGACGCATTGCGGCGCCTTGGCGACACGCGCCCACTGCCGATTTCGTACCGGGTCAGCCATTTGCAATCGGGCTGTCGCTGGAAGGTAAGCACGCCGGCGTGCGGCTGCACTATCGCCACGTGAATCATGCCGAACGATTCCAAACGATGAACCTTTCCAACCAAGGCAGTTGTTATCACTGGATCATCCCCGCCGAATACACCGACAGCAAGTTCCCGCTCCAGTATTATTTCGAGGTGAACCACTCAGCCGATGTGGCGTGGCTGTGCCCGGGCTTGGGGCCTGACCTGACGGACCAACCGTACTTCGTGGTACGCCCAGTGGAAAGTTCCCAGGCCTTCTAAAGTATTTCAATTCGTGTCACGCGAGGCCGAAGAAATCACCAAGCGGCTTTGTTTGATTTCAAGGTTTTATTGTGAACTTCGAGACCTTCGTGGACTTCGTGACCATTTTCATTCCTGGAACTGAAAGGCCCTGACAAGTCCCCCGCCACAATTGACTCTCCCCGGCGGGTTGCTAAGATGGATGGCATACTGCGTTTGAATTCGTTGCCCAATGGCACCATCAATGAAGATTCGGGAAGTTGCGATCCAGGCCCTGTGTGCCCTGGCGGGCTTGGTGATTATTGGTTGTCCACCACCACCACGAAGGCCGGCGGAGCAAGCCTCGCAACCTTCCCCCCCGTTGCCCGCCTCGTTTCCCACCACCAGACCGGCCGACACCGAGCTGGGAAGCTACCGGCTGCTCGTGCGACTTCGCCTTTGCGCCATCGAGTTGCCCCTCGGTTCGGCCAGCGAATCGGAGGAAATCTGGCGATACACGGACGACGAGGTGATCCAAGCCGCGCGGTCGGCCAACCTGGCGCGCAACGGATTGCGGGTTGGACTGGGCCAGGCCGATCAATGGAACGACCTGGCGGCGGTGTTTAAGCGTCTGTCCGGAAGGGACGTGAGCTACATCTCCACCGTCACCCTCCCAGGCCGGCCCGTCGCGATCCCAGCCAAGAAGCGCCAGCCGGGGCAGGTGGTCTTCGTGTTGCTGCCCGACGGGACCGTCAGCGGGGCGGACTATCCCCCAGGAGACGCCCTGCTGGCTGTTGACTGCGCCGTCTCCGAGGAAGACCCGGCGACGGTCCATATGACGGTGGTGCCGCAGATGCGTTCCTCGGCCATCGAAACCACGATCGTCAACCGACCCGAGGGCGCCGGTTTCGAGGCCAGCCAGGAAATCTATAGTTTTCCGTCGCTGCAATTCCAGGCCACTGTGCCCGAAAAGGATTTCCTCATCATCGGGCCTACCGCTTCGGCCGGCCTGCCCGGCAGCGTGGGAGAGAAATTCCTGATGGTCGAACGGGACGGTATCCGGTATGAAACGGTCTTCGTGCTGATTCCCGAAGTGCTTACCGCCCCGGTCCGCCAGTAGCCGCCGCGGGAAGGCGGTCTTGTTCCTGGAACCATCCGCACATGAACGATAAGACACCCGTGACGAGCCAAGGCCCAAGCGATTTCTATCGCCAGTTGTTTGAACACGCCGCGGTGGCCATGATCGCCACCGACACCGAGTACAACATCGTCGCCTGGAATCCCGCCGCCGAGGAACTGCTGGGGCAAAAAGCCTCCTCCATGATCGGACATAGCCTCTACCAGGTCGTACCAACCGACCGGCATCGCCTCCTGCGCCGCCTGCTCCAGCGCACCTCTAAGCGCCGCATGACCAGCCAGCTCGACGTGCAACTTGGAAACGCTTCCGGGCAAAACAAGGACCTGATGGTGATCCTCTCGCCCATCCCCGCTGCCGACAACACCGTCCAGGGGGTGGCCGCCTGGATCATCGACGAGACACACCGCAAGCGGCTGGCCGAACGACTGGCCCAAGCCGAGAAGATCGCCTCCCTTGGCACGCTGGCCGGAGGCGTCGCGCATCACTTCAACAACATCCTGGGCGGCGTGGCCACTTTCGTTGACTACGCGCTGACCAGTGGAAACACCGCGGCCATGAAGCGGGCGCTTCAGATGACCGCCGAGGCCGCCGCCAGGGCCTCCAAGATCACGCAGTCCCTTCTGAGCTTCGCCAAGCGGGACGCCCGCCGCAGCGACCTTGCCGACCTGACCGAGGTGGTGCTAACATTCGTGCACTTGGTGGAACGCCCCCTGGCGGATCGGGGAATCCAGCTCAACCTGGACCTCAAGGCCGTTCCCATAATCCCCGTCGAGGCCAACCGGATGCATCAGGTCCTGGGCAATCTCCTGACCAACTCCGAGGAAGCCATGAGCGAGGGCGGGACCATCTCCATCGGCCTGGACCGACGAGGCAACGAAGTGCTCCTGACCTTCGCAGACACCGGTTGCGGAATCCGCAAGGAACACCTTCCGCTGGTGTTTGAACCGTTCTTCACCACCAAGGGCCTGCTGGCCGGAGGAGATCGCGCCAATCCCGGTCTGGGCTTGTCGGTGGCCCACGGAATCGTCGTGGAGATGGGAGGCGCCATCCGCGTCGAGTCGGAACTTGGAATGGGGACGAAGTTCACCTTGTCGTTTCCGATACCGGCGGAAGGCGACACGGAAACCAACAAAGATTGACGGGCCCGCCTGCGATTCGTTACGCTATCCCGGTCGATTGAGGATGGCGATATCGGCCTGTTTAGATAAACCTATCCCTTCCCGGTTGATTCCGGGCCGGGACCGACCTGGAAGGATTCTCCCCATGCCTAAAGTTGTGGTATCGATGATCGTTGGTTATCTGTTGGCCGGCTGCGCAGCGGCTCAACCGGTCACGAAGGCGGCGACCACTCGCCCCACCCCCGCCACCGCCGCGACAACGCATCCGGCCGGCCGGGCCGTCATGGCCACCGTCAACGGGGCGCCCATTTACATGGACCAACTCCATGACCTGCTGGTCCGCTCACAGGGCCTGGCCATGGCGCAGCAACTGATCGCCTCGGAACTGGTCGAGCAGGCGGCGAAAAAGCAGAACCTTTCGGCCTCGGATGCGGAAGTCCAGGCAGAGGAGACTCGGACGCTGGAAAGGCTTTTCGGCGGCTCTGTCGGGGCCGATCAGCGCGAACAACTGCTGGAGCAACTCCTGACGGAAAAAGGAATCCCCCACGAACAATGGAGGATGATCCTCTACCGCAACATCCTGCTGGCCAAGCTGGCCGAACCGGGTATCACCGTCACCGACCAGCAGATAAAGGATGCCTTCGAGGACCTTTATGGGCGCAAGGTGGAGGTCCGCCACATCCAGTGCGACTCGTTGACCTCGGCGCAGGAGATCCTCAAGAAACTTGGCGAAGGCGCGAACTTTACCGAACTGGCCGGTAAGGAATCCACAAACGCCACGGCCAGGAACGGCGGCCTGCTCCCGCCCATCGGCGCCCGCAGCGCCATGATCCCACCGCCCATCCGAGGGGCCGCGTGCGCGCTGACGAAGGTCGGGGAGCTTTCCCCACCGGTGCAGTCGGGCACGACCTTCCACATCCTGCGTCTGGAGAAGGTCATCGAGCCGCAGAATGTCCGCCTGGAAGACGTCAAGGATAAGCTGGCCGCCAACGTCAAGAGCGATGCAATCCATAAGGCCCAACAGCAGATCCTGCTGGACCTGATCCGCTCGGCGCAGAAGGAAGGCCGAATTCAGTACGCCGACCCCTTCCTCAAGGCCGCCGCAGCCGAGAACCGGGAAACCTCAACAGAAACGGAACCAGCGGATAAATAACCCGAATCGCAGATCGCGGCCCGGTCACTTACGCCTACCACAAGGGATATTCCAGAGTTACACCTGGCTGGCGGGGCTCTGTCCCGCAAGTCTGACAGGTGCTTGATAGCGAGGTGGGACGGAAGCCCTACCGCGATGTCACCAAGGATTTTCTAGACCATCGTGCGGACTTCGGCGTCTTTTTGCGCGACGGCCTGGGCCTGGGACTTCTTGAACTCCACCAGCTTCTTGGCCAGCTTGGCATCGCTGATGGCCAGTATCTCGGCGGCGAAGAGGGCGGCGTTGGTGGCCCCGGCGGCGCCGATACTCATGCAGCCGACGGGTACGCCAGGGGGCATCTGGAGGGTGCTGACAAAGGCGTCCACCCCCGCCAACGGGCCGGAACTGACTGGTACGCCGATGACGGGCAGGTGCGTCTTGGAGGCCAGCACGCCCGCCAGGGTGGCGCTCATCCCAGCCCCGGCGATGATGACTTTCAGCCCCCTGCGCACGGCGGAGGCGGCGTATTCATGCGACGCGTCGGGGCTGCGATGGGCGGAGATCACCCGCACCTCGTGGGCGATCCCGAAGGACGCCAACTGCTCCACGCACCGCCGCATCGTCTCCAGGTCGCTGTGGCTGCCAAGGACCACTCCGACCACCGGTTTGTTCTTCTTGGCCATGATCTATCCTCGCCTGTTTACCAAGGGTGGGATTATGCCCGCCGAAGGGGGCGAAAGTCAAAGGCCACCTTCACCGCTGCCCAGGCGGACTTGCGGGAGGCGACCTCGATGGCATGGCGGTAATCGGCCAGGGGGAAGGTATGCGTCAGCAGGGCGGCGGTCTTGAGCCTCCCGCCGGCCAGCCACTCATGGACCAGTGGATACGTTGCGATCCGCCTACCCTCGAACAATTCCATCCCCCGCCCATAAGCGCCCAGGACGCGCAGTTCGGTAAACCACACCGCCGTCAGGTCTGCTGCCCTGCCGCCCGTGCCCACCATTACCACCTGCCCTCCGGCGGCGCACCATTTGAGGCATTCGTTCAGGGACTCGGCCCCCCCCACGCAGTCGAACACCGCGTCGTATCCGCCCGAAAGCATGTGGTTGCCAAATCGTACGCGATGGACCGTCCCCCCGGTCCGCCGGGCGACCATGGCGAAGCGGTCGGCCGATCGTCGCGGCGACAGCAGGAATTCGTCGGCCCCCATCGAGCGAGCCAGGTCGCCCAGGTAATCCGCGCGGTCCAGGGCGTCGATGACGCCCCGGTAGCCCGTCGCACGCAGGGCGGCGATCACGCCCAGGCCGATGACGCCCGCGCCATAGACCAGCACCCGAGCGGCCGCCGAAAGGTCCACTCGCAGTACCGCGTGCAGGGAACAGGCCAGCGGATCGGTCAGCACGGCCTGCTCGTCGGACATGCCCTCCGGGACGGGGACGAGCTGGCTTCGGTGGGCGACGAAAAACTCTCCAAACGCCCCGCCCGTGGCGCGGTTGTAGCCGATGCTCGTGCCCGGCGGCAGGCGGGAGGAACCCGCCCCGTCAGCGCCGAAGTTTTCGCATACGCCGAAACGCCCATCCCGGCAAGACCGGCAGGGAGGCTCGATCCCTCGGACGGCGCAACAGAGCGTCGGCTCCACGCAGACCCGCCGCCCCAGCCACTCTTTGCCCACGCCCGTTGCGACCTGCTCCACCACCGCTACGTTCTCATGGCCCAGGATCATCGGGGAGGAACTGAATGCCTGGAGGATCGAATCCGCCGGTTGGGCCTGATTGAGGATCGACAGGTCCGTCCCACAGATGCCCCCCAACAGCGTGCGGCAGAGGACCCAGTCGTCGCCCGGTAGTTTGGGAACCGCCACATCCCGAATCGCAAGCCCACCGACGCGCGAGAACCGCAGCGACGGCCAAATGCCTTTCAATGCCTGGCAAGCCAGCCAACCCAGCGGATGAATTTGATATACTAACGCCCTCATGGCAGGCATCAGAGATAATCCAGGTTCGGACAAAAGGAAAGACTCGACCCGCGGCAGTTCGCTACCGCGCGGCGGGCGGGAGATAGCATGACACACATGTCGCGATGGTTGCCCACAGCGATGCTGGCGGTTTTCACCTGCTGGTCCTGGGGTTGCGCCAAACCGCTGCACTTCCCCACTGACTCCATGCCCGCCCCGGCCCGCTCAGCCGGAGCGTCGGCTGCCTATGACACCGACGGCGACGCACGGGCGGATTTCTTCACCTTCGCCGACCCCAACGGGCGAATCAACCGCATCGGTTATGACTCCACCGCCAATGGAGCCTGCAAGCAGATTCTGGACCTTGACGCCATCCCGCCTACACACTGTCGCCACCTGGTGATAATCCTCGACGGTTTCGGCTATGACGTGGTGAAGCGTTATTACGATGCCGGCGGACTGCGGATGTTCCATCCACCCTCGCGCGTCGTGGCGCCGTATCCAACGCTTACGGACCTGTGCATAGAGGACATCCTGGGCTACATCCCCTGCCGCGGCTTCGAGGCCGAATACTTCGACACGCGCAAGAACAAACTGGCCGGCGGGGCATGGGATTATGTCACCGGCAAGAACCAGCCCTACAACCGCCTGCTTGCCTACCGCGCCAATCTCATCTGGGACGCCGTTAGTTACGTCGCGCCCTGGGAAGTATTCGGAAAGGAACTCAACGACATCGTGCGATTCTTCAACCGCGCCGAAGGGCGGGAGACGCTTGCATACCTGGTCAGTTCCGCCGGGGTGAGCACCAAGTACGGCGCCTCCGGACAGCAGCGGGCGCTGAAGCAAGTCGAACGGCTGATCCTCCAGGTCCTCTGGCAGACGCGCGGGCTGACGGAGGTCACGTTGCTGGCCGACCACGGCCACAGCTATGTCCAATCCACGCGGATCCCGCTGGAGGAACACCTGCGGGGGCGAGCTTGGCGCTTGTCCGAGAGTCTCCGAGGGGACCGGGATGTCGTCTCCACCCGCTTCGGGCTGGAAACCTACGCCGGTTTCTCCACCCGTCACCCGGCGGAACTGGCCGCGGACCTTGCCGCCTGCACGGGAGTTGATCTGGTCAGCTATGCCGACCAGGACACGGTGGTGGTCCTGTCCGCCGACGGCGGCCAAGCCATCATCCACCGCCATCCAGGCCGATGCGCGTACAAGACACTCCGGGGCGATCCATTGAAACTCGCCGCTATCCTCAGCTCACTCCAGGCCGACGCGGATGGCTTCTACGACGACGACCAGGTTCTCTCGGCCACGGCGACGCACGCCTACCCCGCCCCGCTGGAGCGGCTCTGGCGGGCGCACTTCGCATCGGCCGAGAACGTCCCCGACGTCATCGTCTCGCTGGAGAACCGCTTCTATTACGGTTCCAGGAACTTCGCCGGAGCGATCAAGGTGGCCTCCACACACGGCGGATTGAACTACTCCAATAGCACAACCTTCGTCATGTCCACCATCGGCCCGCTGCCGCCGCTGATGCGGTCGGCGGATATTCCCGCTCACATGAAACGGCTCACCGCCAGAACCTGGCCCAGCCGGGATTAACTCCCTCAATGACTCCACAGGTACAACAGGCTGGTCTGGAAGGTATCCTGGCGTCACCCAAGCCGGTGGTGGTGCTTTGCGGACCGGCAGGGGCGGGCAAGACCTCCCTGGCGAGGGCGATGTTGCACCATTTCGAGGCCCAAAACCGCCGCTGCCTGCTGTTGGTCCCCAACGCCGCCGCCGCAGCGCGCATTCGCCGCCGGTTGCTGGAGGAATCCCCCACCGGAGTCCTCGTCAACCCGGCGGTCTATCCTGGGGGCAGCAAAGGGCAAGGCCCCGCCGAATCAGGCCGTCACACTCTATGGGGCGGGATAGTTATAAAAACGTTTGAGGAGTTGGCCGAGAGGGTGCTCTCGACCAGCGGAGACGGCGGCGGGGCGATGTCGCCGTTCCATCGGCGGTTGCTTCTGCGCCGGATCGTTGAGGAACTGGCTGCGTCGGGCAAGCTGCCCATCCTGTCTGCCGTTGCCGACACACCCGGTATCGTCACCGCCCTGGATGCCGCCATCGCCGAGATCAAGCGGGCGGCGATCAACCCCGACTCCCTCGCCCGCGCCATCGGAAAAAACGAGGGAAAGGCCGCCGACCTGCTGACCGTCTATCGCCGCTATCAGGACCACCTCCTGGCGACGGGGACCTATGACCCCGAAGGGCTGATGTGGGAGGCCAGAGACCACCTGGCCAAAGCAACGGATGGCTGTGAGGAATTAGGACTAGACGAAGCATCCGCGTTGGCCGTCGATGGATTCACCGATTTCACCCCCACCCAACTAGAAGTCATCAAATTACTGTCGAAACGTATGGCCCCGGTCCTGATCACGCTGCCGTGGTCCGCCGAGGGGCGCGAGCGCTTGTGGCGATGGTCGCAGCGAACCCTGGACAACATCCGCCGCGTCTTTGGCGACTCGCTGCACGAAATCCACCTCGACGCCCGCCAAGGCGGACCTTCGCAAACCCCCGGCGACGGTCATCTGCGCATGCTGTGGAAGAAGCTCTTCGACTACGACACACCGGCCTGCCCCGTGCCGGAGGGGCTGAGCGTCATCGCGGCGCACGACCAGGAAGGCGAGGTGGTAGCGGTAGCTACACGTGTTAAGCGGCTCCTGATGGAAGGCGCTAAACCTGGAAGCATCGCTGTCCTGGCCCGCTCGATGACGGTCTACCGTTCCGTCATCGAACGGGTCTTCGCCGACTTCCTGATCCCCATCGCCGCCTCGCCAATGTCGCTGGCCGATCAACCTATCGTGCGGTTCGTATTCAACGTCGCCGCGATCGGGCCGCAATTCCTCTGGCGCGACGTCCTGAGAGTAATCAAGAACAGTTACTTCCGCCCAGAAACCCTCGGACCCTACAACGCGGCCACCGTCGCGGCGGCAGAGGCGTTGATCCGCCAGGGCAACATCCTGCAAGGCAGGGATTTCTACGCCCGGACCGCCCAACGGCTCGCCGAGCAGGCCGCCAACCGAGGCGATGAGAAGGACGAGGATGAATCAACCGGGGGATTTCGCCTTGGGGCCGAGGAAATCCGCTCCGCCGCCGCGATGCTGGAACGGCTCTTTGAGATCAGCGAATCAGCCGCCGTACCGAAGGCAAACGCCTCCTCCAATCCGCCCGACGATAGCTCCGCCCTGGTGGCCGTGATCGAACGGCTGGACCTACGCGCCGCCGCCTGCCACGACTCGGCGGAACTGACCGCCCGCGACCTCCGTGCCCTGGACGAACTGGAGGGCCTGCTGGCGGAGCTGCCCCATCCTCCACCGGCGCCGTCGGTCGTCCTGGAGGCGATGTCGGCTGAGCACCTCCCACCGCCCCGCCGCAACGTGGCGGTGGACATCATGGATGTCCTGGATGCCCGGTCCCTGCGATATGAGCATGTCTTTTGCCTGGGATTAGGAGAAGGCCAGTTCCCCCCTCGCTATACGGAAGGCTCGCTCATAAGCGAGGCTGATCGCCAGGGGTGGGCCAGGGGCGGTGTCACACTGGACGGCAGGAACGACCTGACTGCACGCGAAATGTTTCTGTTCTATCTTGCCGCCAGCCGGGCCGATCGCACACTGACGGTAAGTTTTCCACAGGCAGAAACCGCAGGGCGAATCGGCGCAGCCGGGGCCTTCCTGCTGGCGCTACTGGAACCGCTGGGCGGTTTGGAGGCCGCCGAGCGAGCCGGGATCGTCACCCGCATCTCCCCCGGGGTGATGGTCAGCCCCGAAGCCGACCTCGCCTCCCCGCGCGATGCCTTCCTGGCCGCGGTGGCGGGGCGGTTTCACGACGGCTACGACCCCAGCGGCAGCGCCATGGCCTGGACCAGGGCACAATTTCCCGATCGACTGGCTCGCGCCGCCGCCGGCCTGTTCGCCAACGCCCGCCGGTGGCGAGAGGGGCCACCTGACTCCTTCGACGGGCGGATCGGCGACGAGGGCCTCCTGGCCGGCCTTGGCGAAAAATTCGGCCCTCGGAGCGTATTCTCGGCCACCCAGTTGGGCACCTTCGGCCAATGCCCCTGGCGGTTCTTCGCCACATACATCCTGGAACTCCAGCCCCCCACCGAGCCACAACGCCGGCTGGAGGCGATACACCGCGGCCTGTTCTGCCACAAAGTTCTCTTCGAGACGATGCGGCGGCTGCGAAAAACTTCCGATGGCTCCGTGCGGATCGGCGAGGTGGACCAAGCGTCGCTACTGAAGGCGCTGGAAGCGGCGGTGGCGGATGTATCGGCGGCGATTGAATCACGCGGATTAAGCTATCCGGCGCTGTGGCGGGTGCAACGCGACCAGATGCACGCGCAAGTGAGGGATTACCTGCTGGCCCAGCGGCAAGACAAGCTCCTGGCGGCGGAGAGCCTTTATTTTGAGTTGGCCTTCGGCCAGCGCGGCTCGCAAGCTGCGTCTGACTCTCCGGGGACGTTGCCACCGGTTACTATCGCCACCGAGAATGGCGAGTTCCTACTGGATGGACGAATCGACCGCGTAGATTGTGTCAGTCTGGAGGATTTCCAGGGGTTACTGGTGGTGGACTACAAGACCGGCCGGCTACCCAGCGCCACGGACATCGCCGCCGGGCGGAGCCTACAACTGCCGTTGTACTCCGCCGCGGCTGAGGGGCTGCTGAAACGCCCCTGTCTGGGAGGGGTTTTTCACCACATCGGCGGAGGGACCGGGCCGCAAGTTCGGTTTTTCGCGTCCTTCAATGTGGCCCGCGGTGAAGTCAAGCCCAATGAGAAGTTCGCCGAGAGTTACCAGAAAGCCATTGACCTTGCCGGGCGATTCGTCGAGGCCATCCGGCGGGGACGATATGACCTGGCCCCCAGCGACGACAAACGTTGCGACGGCTGCCCGTATCTGGGCATATGCCACTACAGCGACCCTCGCGCCACGCGAAAGCAACCAGCCGTCCCGGAGGAGTCGCCATGAGCGGACAGGATCGCCTCACTGCCGCCCAGGAACGCTCCGCCGTGATTCGCATCGGCGAGAACATCGCACTACGCAGCGGGGCCGGTTGCGGAAAGACCTCCGTCTTGGCTCGGCGGTTCACTGAGCTGCTCATGCGGTATGGTAAAGAGGGCAACGTTCTGTCGCGGTTCGTCGCGCTGACCTTCACCGAGAAGGCGGCGATGGAGATGTCGCAGCGCCTGCGACGTTTCCTGGGCGAGCGGGCCGCGGCCGCCAAGGGCGAATCTCGGCGAAAACTGCTCGGTTGGATCGAGGAATTGCCCGACGCACGCATCAGTACGATCCATGGTTTTTGTGCCTCGATCCTGCGCAGCCGGGCCGTCGAGGCCGGGCTGGACCCGGATTTCTCCGTCTGCGGCGACGAGGCCCTCACTGGAGGAATGATCTCCACCGCCGCCGAGGACGCCATCCTTTCGGCAGTGGAGCAAGGGCGCAGCGACGCCCTGGCGCTGGTGGCCGAGACCTCGCTGGATGAAGTCGCCAAATGGGTAGCCGGCCTGGTGGAGCTGCGGGCCTCCTGCGAACTGGCCGAATACACCGATCCGGCCGCCATTGTTGCTCGTTGGGAACTTCGCCTAAAAAGCGAACGATCGGATGCGTGGCGGAGGCTGTCACAAGACAAGGAAATCCCCAGCCTGCTGGCAGAGGTGTCGGCAGCGCCTTGCCAGGACGACGGCAATGACAAGCTGGCGGAATATCGCCGCGTGCAACTCGATGTCGTCGCCAGGCTGTTGTCCGATCCTGCATGGCGGAGGCCGGAGAACTTCGCCCTCTTGTCGGAAAAGCCAAGAAACCGCGGTTCGGTTAATGGTTGGGGCGGAAAGGAGGCTATCCAGGCCGTCCGTACCACGATGAAAGAACTCAACGCGAGCCTGCTGGAATACGCCCCCTACACCGAGGACCTTGGCCCGGCGGATTCGCAGGCGGCTGAAGGTTTGGCGGGCCTGGTCCGCCTGGCCGGCGAGGCCAACTCCCGCTACGCCTCCCAAAAGCGACAACGCGGAATCCTGGACTTCACCGACCTGCTGGAACGCTGTGATGCCTTGCTGAAGGACCGCCCCGCCATCCGCCGCGCCCTGGGTTCGGACATCGACCAACTGCTCATCGACGAGTGCCAGGACACCGACGCCTTCCAGGTGGCCATGCTGGAGCGCCTCCTGTTCGGACGAGCCAACCCACAGGACCTGCCCCAGGGACGGCTGTTCCTGGTGGGCGACCCTAAGCAGAGCATCTATCGTTTTCGCGGGGCGCAGGTGGAGGTCTTTGACGACCTCTGCCGGCGGCTGGGACCCAACAAGCAGGAGAGCCTCCAACTTTCCTTCCGCACGCATCCAGCAGGGGCGGCCTTTGTCAATCACCTCTTCGCCCCGTTGATGGGCCAGGACTACGAACCCATCCAGGCCGCGCGGGAGCAATGCCCGCCGCAAGAGGCGGTGGAAGTGCTTTTGGCGTCGGGTGGCAAGGAACCTATTGACTCTGCCGAGGACTCCATCCGCCTCCAGGCAGCAGTGACGGCGAGGCGAATCCGCCAGTTGATCGACGCCAAGGACAATCGCGTCTGGGACGCATCGAAGGAAATTTACCGTCCAGTCGCCCCTGGCGACGTGGCGATCCTGTTGGGCCGGATGCCCGTCTCTCCTGTTTTTGAGCGGGAATTGACCCGATGGGACATCCCCTGGTACGTCGTTGCCGGATCGGGGTTCCTGCGACAACAGGAGGTTATGGACATCCTCAACGCCCTTCGCGTTGTTGAAAATCCCTTCGACGACGTTTCGTTGATAGGCGTGCTTCGCAGCTCCCTGTTCGGCCTGGACGACGAGTCGCTGCTGCGGATCTCCCTGGCCCGCCGCCCGCCCTATTGGCCGGGTCTGGACGACGCAGCCGACGCCCTGCCCCCCACCACGGCCAAAACGCTACGGTTCGCCTGCCGCCTGCTGGTCTCGTTGCATCGCCGCAAGGATGCCGTCGGAATCGATGCACTCATAGACCGGTTCCTCATCGAGACAGGTTACGAGGCTACGCTGCTGAGCCAGCCGCAAGGCCGCCGCGCGCTGGGCAACATCCGTATGTTGCTGGATCGCGCCCGCTCCGCCGCCGCGGAGGGCGTGGCCCTGGCGAACTTCATCGCCCAGATGGACGAGTTGACGATCAACGAGGCCCGCTACGAGCAGGCCGCGGTGGCCGGAGAAGCCGACAACGTCGTGCGACTGATGACCATCCACAAGGCCAAGGGGCTGGAGTTCCCCGTGGTTTTCTTGCCGGACCTGAACTTCTGCCCCAAGGGTCGCAGCTCGCGCCTGATGCTCCGCAGCGATTGGGGACTGGTCTATAAGCCTGCCTCGGATTCCGACGAAAACGACGAACCGTCGGAGGATGAAACCGACCAGGAGGAAGCAGGCGATGGGCCGTTGTCCTGGCGGCTGGCGGCATCGCGGGAGAAACGCGACGAGAAAAAAGAGGACATCCGCAAGCTCTATGTCGCCGCCACGCGGGCCAGGGACTTTTTAGTATTCGTCGCCGCCGACTGGCGCGGCAAGGATGGGGCTTTCAAAAAAGGCGACTGCCACATCCGCCGCATCGACTCGGTCCTGGGCATCTCCCAGGCGGTCGGGGATGGTCGAGACTCCATCCCCTACGACGGCGGGCGATATTCCACAGCCTTGCGAGTCGTCGAGCCTTCGGCTCCGCCTAACCGCCCAAAACGTCCAGCCGGAGAAAAACTGCTGGCCGAGGCAACAACTCCCCAGGAATTGGCAGAAGGCATGGCGCGTTTGGGCCGCCCGACCGAGCCGCCCCCGCTGCTGGCCGACCTTCCGGAATCCACCTGGAGAATCGAATTGCCTGTCACGGCGATGAATGAATTCGCCGCCTGCCCGATGCGGTATCGCTGGCAGTACGAGCTGCGCCTGGTCCCCCCAACAAATCGGTCCAGGCCTTCCACCGGCCCCATCGACGCCGCCACTGCCGGAACCATCTTCCACCGCTGCATGGAACTGCTGGATTTCGCCCACCCGCAAAGCCCCGAAGAACTTTTTCAACGGGCTATTCGGGAGATGGGGCTTACTGACAAGGTGGCCCCGGACAAACCAGCGGCGGAATTCGCCGACATGCTTGGCAAGCTTCAATCTCAACCGCTGTGGGAGGCGATGGTCTCGGCAAGGCAGAAACTTCGCGAGTTGGATTTCGTCCTGGCCGTCGGCGGGGACGCCCTGCGCGGCAAGATCGACCTGTTGTTTGAGGACGCCCGGGGACGATGGACCCTCGTGGACTATAAGTCTGACCGCCTAAGCACCCAAGGCCCCGCCGAGCACGCCCGTCGATACGAATTGCAGGTGCTCACCTACGCCCTGGCGGCTGGGCGATTCCTGGGACATCACCCGGACGAGGGCATCCTGTTGTTCCTTCGCACCGGCCAAGCCGTGCGTATCCCGACGACCACTTCGGCGCTGGAGGCCGCCCAAGTTCGCCTGGAGGGCCTTCTGGCGGAGCTGCGTACCGCTCGGCGGACCGGGCGGTTCGTCGCGACGGCAAGCCGATGCCCTTCCTGCCCATATGGTCCCCTCTGCGACGGCAAGTCGTGAGGATTTCCCGCCTTTTTAGCACGACAGTGCCGAAATTGCTGTTGACAGCGTCCGGGGCGATGCCAATAATACTGTGCTCTTTTAAGAGATTCGGACCGAGAATGAATCCAACGACAAAGACATACATGGCCAAGAAGGGCCGGTTCACGCCACAGTGGGTACTGGTGGACGTCTCCGGCAAGGTGTTGGGACGAGCGGCAGTCAGGATCGCCACGATCCTCATGGGCAAGCATCGCCCGGAGTATACCCCCCATGTGGACACCGGGGACTTCGTGGTGGTTATCAACGCCGCCCAGGTCAAGGTGACGGGCAACAACAAGCTCACCCAGCAGGTCTACCAGCGGTTCAGCGGTTATCCCGGTGGACAAAAGACCACACCGCTGAAGGTCATGCTGGCCAAGAAACCCCAGTGGGTCATCCAAGAAGCCGTGCGCCGGATGCTGCCCAAGAGCAAATTGGGCGCGGCGATGCTCAAGAAGATGAAGGTCTATCGCGGACCGGAGCATCCCCACCAGGCCCAGCAACCCAAGGAACTCACGCTTTAGTTCAGGACAAGCCTCCCATGAACGAAACGCAGGACCAAGCAGCGACGGCCGGGAAGTCGGACTCCTCCACGGAGGGGACCGCCTCGGTCAAGGAACACGGTCTCACCGCCCCGCCGCTTCCCGCCGGAAGTAAATTCATCTGGGGCACCGGCCGCCGTAAACAGGCCGTTGCCCGCGTCCGCATCCGCCCAGGCAGCGGGCAGTTCACCGTCAACGAGCGTCCGGCCAACGAATATTTCACCGAGGAGAAGGACCGTAACGCGATTGTCTCTCCCCTCCAGGCCGCCAACATGCTCGGTTCCTGGGACGTGTGGGCACAGGCGGATGGTGGCGGCTTCACCGGCCAAGCCGGCGCGGTGACCATGGGCCTGGCGCGAGCCTTGTTCAAGGCCGTTCCGGAATCCGAGTCCGCCCTGCGCAGCCGCGGACTTCTGACTCGCGACTCCAGGATGAAGGAACGCAAGAANNTACGGCCAGAAGGGCGCCCGAAAGCGGTTCCAGTTCTCCAAGCGGTAACCGCCTCGCGGAAATCGAATTCAATGCCCCGGCCCCTTTGGCGCTGGGGCATTTCATTGAACCAAGGACCAACTCGCCGTGAAATCGCCGAAACGGCCATGGCGGCGTTGAGAACAGCCGGTGCCGTCTCGCAGTATCCGGTATCGCTGGTAACAAACGGGAGCTATCCCATGTCTGCACGCGAAAAAATTCGGGTCATTCTGATCGGTGGAAGCGGTTACGGCGGGTTCGAGGTCATCCGCTGGCTGGCGCGGCATCCCTTAGCGGAGATCGTCGGAATCTTCGGTCCCCAACAGGAGCTGGGACCGATGGACACGTTCCATCCCCTGTTGACGAAATACACCAGCCTTTCCCAGGAACTGTTCCAGCCCGACAAGATCGCCGCCCTTCATGCGGACCTGGCGATGCTCTGCGTTCCCCACAAGGTCGCCATGAGCTACGTTCCCACCCTCCGCACCGCGGGGTTGCGGGTGATCGACTGGTCGGCTGACTACCGCCTCCACGACGCTGCCGTCTACGAGAAATGGTACGGTCCTCACGCCGACCCCGCCGGGCTGAGCGAGGCCGTCTACGGCCTGCCGGAATATTTCACAAAACAGATCAAGACCGCCGGCCTGGTAGCCAATCCCGGTTGTTACCCAACGTGCAGCACGCTGGCACTGGCCCCGCTGCTTAAGGCGGGCCTGATCGAACCGGGCGGCATCGTCGTCAATGCCGTCAGCGGCATCAGCGGGGCCGGACGGACGCCTCGCCTCCAACACCATTTCCCAGAGCGGAACGAGAATTTCGAGCCGTACGCCGTGGGCAACCATCGCCACATGCCCGAAATCGAGCAGACACTGGCGACCATCGTGGGCAAACCGGTCAGCGTGCTGTTTCAGCCGCACCTAAGCCCCATGGACCGCGGCATGTTGGCTACCATCTACGCCAATCCTGCCGGGAACGCCACCGACGCGCGGCTGTTCGAGGCTCTCCATACCGCCTACGCCAACGCGCCTTTCGTCCGCCTGCGAAAGGATGTACTCCCGGCAACCAAGTACGTCGTTGACACCAACTTCTGCGACATCGCGGTTTCCATAGTCAAGGGCAAGGTCGTCGCCTTCAGCGCCCTGGACAACCTCATCAAAGGCGCCTCCGGACAGGCGATCCAGAACATGAACATCATGTTCGCCCTGGACGAGACCACGGGGCTGTATTGAACCGACCCCACAATGAAAGGTTGGCCTGGAACATGCCCAACGTCCGTCATATCACACAACCTGCCGGATTCCTGGCCGCCGGCGTGAAGTGCGGCATCAAGGTCAGCGGCCGGGAGGACCTGGCCATCATCGCCGCACAACAAGACGCCTCCGCCGCCATCGTCACGACGCGCAACCAGGTCGTCGGCGCGCCGGTGATCTGGTGTCGCAAGGTTCTGCCGCGAGGCTACGGCAAGGCGCGGGCGATTGTCATCAACTCCGGCTGCGCCAACGCCTGCAATGGGCCTGACGGCCTGCGCGACGCATCCGTCATGGCGATGTGGACCGCCGCTGCCCTGGGGATCTCCCCCCAGGATGTGCTGGTGGCCTCCACGGGCGTCATCGGACATCGCCTACCGATGGACAAGATCCGCCGCGGCGTTGACCTGGCCGCCTCGTCGCTGGGGACCGCCAACGACGCAGCTGCGCTTGCGGCGATCATGACCACCGACACCCGGCCGAAATACGCCGTCGCCCGCGTCCGCATCGGCGGAAAGACCGTCACCGTCGCGGGTATCATAAAGGGCGCGGGCATGATCGCCCCCTCGATGGCCACCATGATCGGCGTGCTGACTACCGACGCCGCCATCGCCCCCGCGTCGCTGTACAAGGCGCTCGTCTCTGCCGTCGACGCCACCCTCAACGCCGTCACCATCGACTCCGATACGTCCACCTCCGACACAATCGCCCTGCTGGCCTCCGGTTGCGCGGGCAACCGCCGCATCACCACTGGCGGCGAGGACTTTGCCAAGTTCCAGGCCGCTTTGNNAAACTCATAGAAATCACCGTTACCGGCGCGAGGAACGCCTGCGACGCCGAGATTGCGGCCAAGAGTGTCGCCAACTCGCCCTTGTTCAAGTGCGCCGTACACGGCGGGGACCCCAACTGGGGACGCATCGCCGCCGCGATTGGCAAATCATCGGCAAGGATCGTCCCGGAAAAATTGTCCATCCGCATCGGCGGGGTGACGGTTTTTGCCCGCGGGCGTGGCCTGAGTTTCAACCTCAAAAAGGTCGAAAAACACCTTGCCGGAAAGACCGTCACGGTCGCCTGCCACCTGGGCCTGGGTCGCGGCGAGTACACCGCCTTCACCTGCGACTACTCGCGGGAATACATCGACATCAACGCCGACTACCACACCTAATCGCGTTTTCCATGCTTTTGTGAGCCGTGAATATCGCGAACATTCTTCCTTGTTCCATGTTCCGGGTTCTGTCCTCTTTGTTCGTCTGGTTCGCGTTTACCGCTTGGGGCCACTAAGTGGTCCGCGGCTAATCTTTATCCCCTCAAAACAGGCGCAAAAAAGTGGCAGACGCTACCGGAGCAGATAGCGTCTGCCGAAGTCTGGCCGGTTTGGAAGGAAGGGAGCAACAAACCTAGCCAGGAGCCTCTTCAGTTTTTGTATCGGCTAGAAGGCTTCGGTTTATTTAGGCCCTCCAGCCTCACATCGAAAAATCTTAGGCAGCCACCCGTGTGTTTTTCAAATCGTTGGAAAAGTTTTTTAATTACGTGCCACCGCTCCGATATTCTCCCGCCAGGATCGCCGGTTCAAGCGAAGAAAGCCTTTTGCACAACCCCTTTTTCCTGTACAATTTGCGGCCTATCGCACGGTCCGCCGGCCCAAACGGAGGGCTTGCGGCGGGATTATGCACCAGGCCGTGAAAAGATCAGGAGTTTCGAGCATGGCAGCTTTTCCTTCCGATATCGAGATATCCCGGGCCGCCAAACCCAAGCCCATCACCCAAGTCGCCGCCGCGGCAGGCATCTTGCCGGCGGAACTGGAGCCTTACGGGGACGTAAAGGCCAAGGTCCGCCTGGGCATCCTGGACCGCTTGGCCGGGCGGCCTAACGGCAAATACATCGACGTGACGGCGATCACGCCCACCCCGCTGGGCGAGGGCAAGACCACCACCTCGGTGGGCCTGACGCAGGCCCTTGGCGTCATCGGAAAGCGGGTATTCCTTTGCATCCGCCAGCCGTCGATGGGACCGACCTTCGGCATCAAGGGCGGAGCGGCTGGGGGGGGCTACAGCCAGGTCATCCCGATGGAGGAGTTCAACCTGCATCTGACCGGCGACATTCACGCCGTCTCCATCGCGCACAACCTCCTGGCTGCCGCCATCGACGCTCGCGTCAAGCACGAGGCCCACACCAGCGACAAGGCCTGGGCCAAGCTGGGGATTCCACGGCTGAATATAGACCCTGAGACGATCACTTGGCGGCGGGTGGTGGACGTCAACGACGCGGCGCTGCGATTCATCGAGACGGGCCTCAGCGACAACTGGCTGGACGGCCCGCGGCGGAAGACCGGTTTCGACATCGCGGTATCCAGCGAGATCATGGCCATCCTGGCGTTGTCCGACGGACCGGCCGACATGCGGAAGCGCCTCGCAAGGATCATCGTCGGCCTGGACAAGTCCGGAAAGCCCGTCACCGCCGAACAACTGGGCGTGGCCGGGGCGATGATGGTGCTGATGAAGGACGCCATCAAGCCCAACCTCATGCAAACCCTCGAAGGTCAGCCCGCCTTCGTGCACGCGGGGCCTTTCGCCAATATCGCCCACGGGAACAACTCAATCCTGGCCGACAAGATCGCCCTGAAACTCGCCGACTACGTCGTGACGGAATCCGGTTTCGGAGCCGATATCGGCATGGAAAAATTCTTCGACATCAAGTGCCGCGCCAGCGGACTAGTGCCCAATTGCGTGGTGCTGGTGGGCACGGTCCGGGCGTTGAAGATGCACGGCGGCGGGCCGACCGTCACCCCTGGCAAGCCCCTGCCGGAAGCCTACACTCGCAAGAACGTCAAGCTGCTGGAAGCCGGCCTGTGCAACCTCCAGCGAAATATCGAGATCGCCCGCATGTTCGGCGTGCCCGTCGTGGCGGCCATCAACCGCTTCCCCACCGACGACGCCGAGGAACTCGCCGTAGCTCGCAAGGCCGCGCTGGCGGCCGGTGCAATGGGCGCGGTGGTTTGCGAGCACTGGGCGCGCGGCGGAAAGGGCGCTGTCGAGCTGGCCGAGGCGGTCGTCGCTGCCTGCGAAAAGCCCTCCAGTTTCAAGCTGCTCTATGACAACGATCTGTCAATCAAGGACAAGATCGAGACCATCGCCAGGAAGGTCTACCTAGCCGCCGACGTCACCTACACCCCCCTGGCCGAGAGGCAGATAGCCGCCTACGATCAGGCGGGACTTTCACGCCTTCCGATTTGCATGGCCAAGACGCACCTATCCCTCAGCCATGACCCGGAACTCAAGGGCGTCCCACGCGGTTTCACCGTTCCCGTCCGCGAGGTCCGCGCCTCGGCAGGAGCGGGCTTCCTATACCCGCTGCTGGGCCAGATGCGGACCATGCCCGGGCTGCCCTCGCGCCCGGCGTTCATGGACGTGGACCTCGATGCCGACGGAAACGTCGTTGGAATGTTCTGATCATCCAAAACGTCCTGTGCGTCTGGCGGCGATGAATAAACCTGGCCCTAACTCTCTCATCAAACCAATGTTATAACATAATAGCTAAAATATCAGAAAAATTGGAATACCAACCGAAGGTTTCCTGCTACAATGCCCGCCGTGGAACAAACGTGAGGGGTCGCAAGACCCCTCCGGCCGATGGGGTTTCTCGTCCTCCTTTCCCCCATCGGCCACTTTTTCATAGCCTCACGGCTTGGCCGTTACCATGTTAGGCCACCATGCACTAACACGGCCATGAACTCACTGGCCCTGTCAAATGAAGCTGGCGGAACCTGGAATAAACCCATGGAAAAGCGTCTGAAAGTCCTGTTTCTCTGTACCGCCAACAGTTGTCGCAGCCAGATGGCCGAGGGGTGGGCCAGGCGCCTGCGAGGCGAGACAATAGAAGCCTACTCCGCCGGAATTGAGCCTAAGGGTCCGGACCACCGCGCTGTTTCCGTGATGGCCGAGGCAGGGGTGGACATCTCAGCCCAGCGGTCCAAGGCTTTGCGCGAGGTTCTAGAAATCCCATTTGATTTCGTCGTGACGGTCTGCACCGACGCCGACAAACGATGCCCGATATTTCCCGGCAGCGCAAAGGTCATTCACGTCGGATTTGACGATCCCCCGCAACTGGCCGCCCAAGCAGGCAGCGAGGAGGAAGCCATGGCCCATTACCGCCGCGTGCGGGATGAAATCCGGAGATTCATCGAAGGGATCGAGCTGCCATGAAAGACGGCGTCGCGAAAAAGCTGAGCTTCCTGGACCGCTACCTCACG
>PMBX01000053.1 GCA_003153915.1 Phycisphaerales bacterium | reverse complement strand
GAGCTGGCGGCTTGCTGTTCCCACATGATCTCGGTGAAGGGGTACTCGGGACCGGGGATGGGCGACAGCGACCAGATGAACTGGGCGAAAAAGATCGACGAGATCAGCACGATGGGAACCAGGAGGATCTCGGCCTTCCAGATCGACCAGAACTTCGTNNGCCAGCCAGATGTCCACGCCCTTGTAGCCCGACAGGATGAAGGCCGCCTCGCGGACCATGGGGATCGCCACCACCTGGCCGGCCAGGCCCTCCAGCCGAGCCGTAACGTAACTAATCAACGGCGTGTAGACGAACCCGAAGAACATCAGAATCAACATCACCTGGGGATGCCAGTCGATGAGGTACCCGCTGAGGGTGATGTAGGACATCGTCGTTACCACATAGGTTCCCAGGATCAGGCTGGTGGGAATGTCGCCCCGGCCCGGCGGGGTGGCGGTGGAGGAGGTTTCCACCTCGACGCGCAACAACTGCTGCTGCCTGCGAAGCTTGCGCTTGGTGTGGATACTGTGGTAGACCTGCCAGAAGCCCGCGATGGCGATGGCGATGGACATGCCGATGTCAAAGCTGAAGTAAAAGTCCATGCTGTTCTTGAAGAACGTCACCGGGGTGGAATCGCCCGACGACCAACTGGTCAGGATGTTGGTTTTGTAGAGGATGGGGTTTAGCACCAGCGTGACGCACATGCCGATGAAGCTGCCCAGCACGGCAAAGAAAGGCAGCACCATGCCCGTGATGACTCGTCCGGCGTTGAGGTCGATTCCAGTGGCCACCGCCGGCAGGAAATCGGAGGTCTTGGGTGTCCACTCCACGAATGGGATGGGGATGATGGAAATCGGCTGGTTGAGGATGGCTGTCGACAGCGCGGGAAGCGCCAGGTAGACGGCGCCGAAGCTGAGGCCCAGCACTCCGCCGATGCTGAAGACCCTCCATCGCCAATTATCGGATGCCTTGTCCGCGTTGGCGCCTTCCTCGGTCTGCTGTTCGGCCAGCGCCATGATGCCCTGTGCGCCGATGGGGGCCATGGGGAAGGGCAGTTTCTCGATGTCGCTGGCCACGCGGAACAGACCGTAGGTCAGGATCGCCCCGTTAAGCCGTCCCAGTATCTGGGTGAAGATGATAAGTCCGATCGCCGGATACCAGGCTGGGTCGAAGAAGTTCCGCTGCGCCAGGATTTCCGGGTCGCTCGGGGCGTACCAGTGCGGCAGATGCTCCGCAACACCGAAGCCAGCCGCCGCCTGCGACTGGATGAAAAACTGGTTCCACAGCAGTCCGGCGAACGGTTGGCCCATCGCCGTCCCGGCCATGAAGAACAGAATGTAAAGTTCCGCCCGGCGGAGGTACTTGTGCGCGCGGCGGGCGACCTCGATAAACAGGATCACCGTCACCCACTGCGCTGCCGAGCCGATGCCCTGTCCGGCCATCAGGCCCATGTACATGGCGCCGGGGACCATCATCAGCGCGACGAAGACCGCCCCGACGAAGGAGGCCCAACTGAAGCCCTCCTCGAACGTCGAGGGCACCTTCATAAGGTTTCGAAACTCTTCGAGTTCCTTGTCGATTCGGATCGAACTCACGCCGAGACTCCGATGCTCTGCGGATCCACTTGTTCCACGGGCAGTTCGTTCCAGGCTTCCAGTGTCCTGGAGCGGTATTTGTCCATCGTCTCATGCGGCAGGGACCGCCAGATCAGCAGTTGCTTGCGCAGGTCGTTGATGAAGACCCGGTTGGACCGCTGCCAGTCGCCCTGGGCGCCGCTGAGGCGGTTAATGAGGATGCGCACCTCGTCAATGCCCTCGATGTCGCTGGGCTGGCTGAGCATGGCGAAGCGCTGATTGACGCCCAGGTCGAACGGCGCCAGCGCCACGGTCGCCTGAAGGCCCAGCATGTTGTTGTTCTTCTGGCGGAAGATGCCCACCGATGTGGTGGCGAAGACGCCCAATGATGTATCGGTGTAGTTCTCGAAGTGCTCCCGAAGGAAGCTGACCACGCCCGTGATGTCATAGGCCGAAACGGTAAACGGGAAAATCAGGTCGTAGAGGTTGCCCTGTGGGCGGGGAATCTGCCAGGTACGCTGCACGCCTGGGTTGGCCGATCGCGAGGCCTTCAACGCCGGATAGATCGTCGAGACCAGCACGGTGCACATGACGATCAGCACCGTGACGATGGCGTTGGTGGAACTGTAGTTCATCGGCGGCACCGACCAGCCGAACTGCGAGCTGAGCCAGGCCATCAGCCGGGCCACCGCCTGGCCAAGCAGGTATCCGCCCATGCCGCCCAACACCGCGTACATGGAGGCTTCCGCGAAGAACAGGCTCGCCACGTGCGGAGGGGCCAGGCCCAGCGAACTGAATGTGTAGATTTCCCGTTCGCGGTCGGAGACGCTGCCCAGCATCGTCGCGAAAATAATCAGGCCGCCCAGCACCACGGGCACCAGAAGGTCCCGCCAGCCGCTTGCGCTGGCCAGGGCGGTGAAGATCAACCGGTTCACCCCGTCCTGGTCGCCCACATAGACGGGCAGGTTGGTCGTCTTGGCCACATCGTGGCCCATTTGGCGGATGTTCTCGGTCTTTCCGTCGGCCGGGTAGATGGTCAGGGAGCGGATGGCCCCGCCCAATTGCCTGGCGATGGCGGGGGGAATGATGACGACCTTATCGACGTTGTATGTGACAAACTGGGCGCTTTCGATCTCCGGAAGCTCCGTGACCGCTTGCGCGCTCATCTGGACGAATGTGTCCACGGATTCGCCCGCGGAGGCCTCGTAGTCAACCGGAAGGATTTCGGCGCCGTCGATGGCGGTAAAGGCGGCGATTCTATCCTCCACCAGTCCGGCGAAGGTGAACTCACGTCCTGAAAACAGGACCTTGGCCTTGCCGATGTCCTCGGCTGAAAGCTTCAATTCCCCGGCCACCGCCTCCGTCAGGAAGATGCCGTCGGTTTCCAGCAGGTCCATCCGCGAACCGGTACGGAAGATGTCCGCCAGTTGTTGGTGGCGAATCCGTCCCTGGGGATCCTTCAAGTCGGCCGGGTCCAGCCCGATGGCAGCGGAGATGGTCGTCATCCGCCGCGTGGAAGCGTCGGAGACCAGCCGGTCGAGGGTCGTGCCCGTCGTGGAGGAATCCTTGGCCTGCTGTGCCGTCGGCGAGACCCAGTATCGCGCCACGACCTGCCCGCGGCCGGACAGGAATCCCCGGAGCATATCCAGGACGTCCTGGCTAACCACGCTCCACAGCGGGTGTCTGACCAGCAGTTGCGGCGGAGCCGTGCCCAACGGACCCTGGTAGGTCTGCCAGATGCCCCAACTACTGCCAAAGGAGGCGAAGGTCAGGATCGTGAAGGTCAGCAGGACGACGGTGGCTGCCGTCAGGAGCGTCCGCAGAGGCCGGCGGCGCATCGTGGAGATGCCCATGTTGACCGCCGCCATCATGGTGCTCAGCCGCGACACGTCGGCGCTGTGCACCGTCGTGGCCAGGCCCTGCATCTTGCGTATCTCCGTCTGGAGCTTGCGAACCATGATAAAGATAACCAGGGAACTGAGCAGGATGATCGCGAAAGCCAGGAAGATGATGATGGGCGTGGAGGCGATGCGAAAGGCCGGATTGACCATATAGAGCATCGCGAAGGTGGCCACGAAGAACCCGCCGAACCATCCGATCTGGCGGTAGATGTGGGGCGTTCCGACCAGCAGCCGCTCCAGGGCGTAGGCAAAGGGCATCGCCAGCAACAGCAGCAGAACCACCGCTGTCACAAGGTCGTTCATAACCCCGCGAAGCGGGCCGTAGACCTGCCGGGAAAAGGCTGTGGCGGCAGCGAGGGAACCGTAATACTGATCGATACCGGTCTGTGCCTTATGGGCCTCGGCGTCGGTCTCGAGGTCCTCGGCCCGTCCCGTCAGAATCTCCAGCGATTCCTGGTGGATTCGCACCTCTCGCAACAGTTTGAGGCGGTAGGCGTTGAGAATCCGCAAGTCGTGTGCGCTGGTGGGTTGGCAGACTGGGTGATCGAAAGGATCGTTGAGCGGGATGCCTCGCCCCTGATAGCCGTCCGTGTCCAGGACGTTCTTGAGAATCACCAGGCCCTGGGAGCTGAACAACTTCAGTCGCGCCGCGTCGGTGGGGGCGTAAGGAGTGATGACGTTGCCCCACTCGCAGCTCTGTTGCCGGTCCCGTGGGAACGCCGCCGTTGACAAGGCTCGCATCGTCAGCGTCGAGGCGGTTCGGTTGTTGGCGTAACCAACGAAAGTCTTGAAAACGGTGTCAAAAACGTTCATGGACGCCTTGGACAAGTCCGTCGTCGCCGCGGAACGGTCCCCGCTGGAGATCGACGCGATCAGCCCCGTGCTGCGGAAGACATCGGGCACCTCGGCATCGCCGACGGGAACCCGGTCGAACAGCGCCGCGACGATCACGAAGTTCCGGTAGGCGGTTTGGGAATACGGTCCCGGTTCGTACACGCCGTTGATGTTGGTCTTGTAGAAAAGCAGGTCGACAAATCCAGGGGGCGAAGTCCAGATCGACAACATGGGGTCGTTCCATCCGCCTTGCCGCATAACGGCCAGGAAAGCGTCGCGGACGTCTTGGGCGCGGACGGCCCCGGCCATGCCGGCACGACGGATCTGCGCGCCGTTGCTCTTGACGCCGTTCCATGTGGCGTCGCCGAAAGCGGCGTCGGGTCGCGTCTTGGGGGGCAGGTTCATCCCAGCCTCGTCGGCCAGTCGCTTGACGAACGGGGCCACCTGGGCGGTCTGGGCGAACATCGCCTTCCAGTTCAACGCCTCCAAGGTGTCGGTTGGCAGGCCCTGGCGAGGCAGCGGGTCCAGCACGGTCATGATCGAAAGGTTGAACAGGGCGAACCACCTCGCGACGGCGCCGCTGTCGACGAACTTGCCCGGGGCGAAGGTGCGGTTCTCGTATGCGGGAGAAATCGCACGCGAGTCGAAATCGCTCACCGGCGCAGCCAGGGCCTTGGCCGCCGCCCGCATGACCTTGAAGATCGGGGTATAATTGCCCGGAAGGTCCTGGTCCAGCACCGCCGAATCGTCTCCGTGGATGACCGTCCAGCGGCTGCGCGCGTCGCCGAGGTTGAGGGACCAATGCAGGACGATCATGTTCTTCTTGGGGCCGATAGCGTCGTACAACCGAATGTTGGCCTGGGTCTCCGCCGTCAGCCGCGCCAGTTCCTCCAGCCGCCTCTTGCAGAGGTTCCTTCCCACTTCCGTCAACCGGGCGATGCGGTTTCGGGTGTTATCGGTTACTTGTCCCTTGTGGATGTCTCGCTGGACGGCATTCCAGCCCATGTCGGCGCCGTCGAGGGTATCGATCCGCTTTTTCATGTCGTCGATCTGTCGCTGGAGATCGTCGGCCTTGGCCTGGAGGGCCTGCCTGGGGGCTTCCTCCAGGGCTTGATTTTCCAGGTCCTTGCGGGCGGCAGCGAGCTTCAGATCCAGTTGTCCCCGCAAAATCCGTATGGGACTGATTTTCTCCAGGAAGTCGTTGGAAATGGTCCTGGCCTCGTCGCGGAGCATCCGCACCGCGTCGTCGTGGTACTTCATGTTGTTGGTTTCGCTCGAGAACAGCTCCGGCTGCTCGAAGATGGCCAGGACCTGCTTGAAGTAGGCGGTTTCCTTCTGGAGGTCTGCGAGGCGTTCATCGAGCGTGATGTCGGCAAGCTTGTTCTTATCCATCCGCCGATAGAGCGCTCCATAAAAGGCCCGCGCGCCCATGTGGTTGAGGGTCTGGCCGTCGAAGAAACAGAGGATCACGTCCCGCTTGGGACGATGTTCCCGCAGGTACTGGGCGAGCTGAAGCAGAGCGGCGCAGTTGGCGGCGTCACGAGCGCCAGGGGAAATCTCGGGCACTTCCGAGTAGCTGTCCAGCGGGGCAGCCAGCACGATGGCCTGGGGGGGGCGGTCCTTGTCGAAAACAGCCGATTCGCCGCGGACCACAGCCACCACGTTGCGGCCGCGAAGCTCGTCCCACTGGCAGGCGGAGACGATCTTGATTTCACGCGATTTTCCCTTGCCCGCCAGGCCCAACTGGTCGGCCAGTTGCCTGGAGATATAGAACCGAGGCAGGTTGGCGGGCACGTTGACATGTTGCAAGGCCCGCAGGTTCGGCGACGGTCCGGAAGGGGCGACGAAAAGAACGGCCTTGGCCCCGAAGGCGAAGGCGTTGATCCAGTTGGCGTCGCAGTCCAGGTCCAGGACCACGATCTTGCCTTCGGGAAAGACCGAATCGTAATCGGGCGTCTCTCCGCGGCCGACATAGATGGTCGAACCGCTCAGGCCCTCGGCGGGCGTGATCGACGCCTGGAGCATGTTTGGGCGCATCGCCTGGATGTCGTAGCTGTTGCCATCGACGATCAGGTGGCAGAACGTCGTGGTGGATTGGACCAGCGGGAACTCCTGGCGGAATAATTCATCCTGGGTGAATCCCATTGCCGCCAGGCGGTCGTAAATGTAATTGGCCGCCGCAAGGCTCCCGTCGCTCCTTCCGGCCAGGCGGTGAGGACGGGATGTCAGGGCCTGGAGGTCCGCCAGAAAGGCTTCCGACGAAAGCTCCGCGGCCGACCGGCCGGCCGAGACGGCCGCCAGAAGGCAGCCCGCCAGTATGGTCCGGTAAAACCTACTCATTCTCCTGCCCTTCGATGGACCCGGTCTCCACGGTGACCTCGGAACGGTTGACGATGCGCTCCACCTGGCCGTCGCGAATCCACATGATCCGGTCGGCCATGCTGATGAGGCGGTGGTCGTGCGTGGCGCAGATAATGGTCACGCCGCGCTCCTTGTTGAGCCGCTTGAGAATCTGGTGAATCTCCGAACCGGTCCGCAGGTCCAGGTTGCCCGTCGGCTCGTCGCACAGGAGGATCGCGGGGTTGTTGGACATCGAGCGGGCGATGGCCGTGCGCTGCTGCTGGCCGCCGGACATCTCGATGGGCTTGTGGAACCATCGCTCCTTGAGGCCAACCAGGTCCAGCAGGGCCAAGCCTCTCTGGCGGGCCTCGTCTCCCGAAACTCCCGCGAAGGCCATAGGCACGGTTACGTTCTCCAGCGCCGTGAGATATTGCACCAGGTTGTAGGTCTGGAAGATGTATCCGATCTTGCGGCAACGCAGGAAGGCCAGTTCCACCGCGCTGAGCTGGGCGACGTCCACCTCGTCGATGAAAACCCGTCCGGAGGTGGGTGAGTCCAGCCCGCCGACCATGTTGAAGAATGTGCTCTTGCCGGACCCGCTGGGACCCATCACGCAGATAAATTCCCCGCGGTAGAGTTCCACGTCGATGCCACGCAGGGCCTCCGTGACCACCTGCCCCATGCGATAGGACTTGCGAAGGTTCCGCGTGCGGATGATGACCGCGCGCTCCTTGTCGTCGGGCCGGGCAACCGGGAGATGCGCCTGGGCTTGGGTCTGGTTGGCGGGGGTGGGCTTATTCAATCCGCATGGCCTCCATCGGGGCCAGCCTGGCCGCCACGTAAGCGGGATATACCGCCGCCATCGCCGAAATAATCACGCCGACCACCAGCGCCACAACCGCGGCCTGGGCGAGGTTGGCCGCCGGATAGTTGGCCAGCGCCATCCATCCGTAGCTGCTCCAGGCCCGCAACGTGCCCAGCAGGAATCCCAGAATCACGCCGATGATTCCACCGGCGATGCCCTGCATGATGGATTCCAGAATGAAATTAATCATGATGAATCCGTCGGTGGCGCCCAGGCATTTCATCGTGGCGATCTCGCGGAATCGCTCCGTGACGCTCATTAACATGGCGTTGGCGATGCCCACGATGCAAACGAAAAAGCTGACCGCGATCAGCGCCAGCGTGCGGGGATTGAGTCCCATGAACCCTCCGCCCTCGGCCACCTGGGAGACGCTGACCTCCACGGTCTCCAATTTACTCTGGTCCAGGGCATACTGCGCCACTTGGCGGATGCGGTTGTCCGTCAGACCGCCCAAGCGGCCCTTGCCGATCTGTTCGACCAGCCAGGCCGATCCGGCGGAGGATTTTACCTCCTGGTAAAACATCGGGACGGTCACGGCGGCGATGTCAACGTCCAATCGGCGGGCTAGAAGGTTTTTCACCAGTACCTTGGTGGTCTGGCGGGCCCCGGCCGCGGAGGAATCGTCGGTGGGTTCCTTGGTGCTGCCCGCGTTCTTTTCGGCTGCTGCCGCCGTTTCGGAGACTGGTTCGCTTAGCAGGCCGGCCAGCCGCTTGGCGTCGAGGCTGAGCTGCGCCTGCTCGCGCACCACGGGCAGATCCCGCGCGGGCAGAGAAAATCCCATCGTACCAAGTGTTTTGGGCAGGCTATCGTCCGACTCGGCCAGTATTAGCTGCGGGTCGAAGTCCTTGGTATAGGTTTTCCGCACGCCTTCAACGGCTCGGGCGTTGCCCTCCAGGATGGCGAGGTTAAGCTCTCCGGCGGCCTGCCAGTCCCGCAGGAAGGTCTCCAGTTCCGCCACGGGGGTGGGAAGCTGACGAGACATGGTCCGCAGGACATCCTTGAAAGCCGACAGCCTGGCGGGGTCTTGGAGGGAGGCGAATATCTGCTCGCCCTGAATCCTGCCCACCAGAGGCCGTCGCTGCCCCTCGCCCAAGTCCTCGAAATAGGCTTCGTAGATCACCTGCCGCCTGGCCACGCCCGCCAGTTGCGACAGTTGCGCGTCGCTAAGATGGCCCCAGGCGGCGAACTCCCGCCAACGGTCGTCACCGGCCTGGGTCTTGGCCAGTTCCCTCACCAGTTGCGGGGAAGACATGGGTACGGAAATCCGCGTGACCCAGAATGACAAAGCCCTGCGCGGAGCGATGTGTGACTCGATGTCTCCGGCGACCCGCCGGGCGATAAGCCCCTCGCCCAGGATGGTCATCAGGAACGCCCCGGCCAGGGAGATGATCGTCACGGTGATCGACGCGCGAAAGAGACGGAACTTCACGCCGCTGAGCACCAGCTCCACGCAGCGGGACAGCGGCAGACGGACCTGGTCCTTGACTTCGATGGTCTTCATGTCGATTGGGAAACCTTACCGCCCCCGACGATGGCCACCAGTCCGCGGGCAACCAACTGGTGGAGGAATTCGCTGATGGATAACTGTGCCTCCCGGAACGACAGCTTATGATCGGCGGCGAATTTTTCGATGACCCCCTCGACGGTCCGCCTGCCGTCGCAGAGGTCCAGCACCACCGTCCCTAGAGGCTCCAGCTCCACGCGACGGTGCGAGGAAACCGGAAATATCCAGCTCAAGGGCGGGAAGATCAGTTTGGGCCTGGGGATGGGTATCGCCACCAATGCACCGCCGTCAGGTCTTCGGGTGATCTCCATTGCACGGTTCACGTACGGTACGGCGCGAAGGAAAGTAACCGCCGTAACCGGACTGTGCAACTCTTTTTGTCGCGATGGCTTCATCGGGTTGGTCGCTCGCGACGCGACGCGCTGTCGAAGGCCGGCCCCTGCCGGCAGCAATGAACTGCTAGCAGCTCCGGCAGAACCAGGTCGCCGTCGGCGGAAAGTTTTTCGAATTCCAGGTGATAAACGCGGTTCTCAAGCTCGCATTGCCAGGCCATGTCCAGTCTCATCCGCCAGCGGCCTCGCAGCCGGGCCAGTGTACCGGCCGAGGAACGGCAGATCAACTGCTCTCCCCGGTGGTTGCCCCAGATAGCCAACTCCTGGCGTTTCAGCTCGTGGCGGGGGGGCAGTTCCTTCGCCAGCCAGTCGCGCAGCGGGCCTTTCAGCCAGAATTCCGGCATGGCGATACGCTCCACGGCGATTCGCGGCAAAATATTTTTCCCCGCGACGAACTCCCATCGGATGCGCCCGACCTTGGTGGAGACGCTACGCAATTGGTAATCCGTGGGTATTGTCGCCGAGATGCCCATGGCCTGCCAAAGTCTCGCCGGTCCTGGTGGCATTAAGGTGACGGAGGCGAGAATCGCCCGTTCCAATTCCACCTGCCGGGTATCCGGCCAGACGATGGTGGCCTCCACCAGCATTTGTTGTTGGGGGAACGTCCTGGCGGCCTGGATGAAATTACCCTTGGGCGTCCGCCTCAGAAGGCCCCGCCAGGGGGCTGGGCAGCCTTCCAGGGGCACGGAGCGGCTGTCCTCCGTTTCATTCTTGCGGTACTTTTCGATGAGCAGATCGAGCTGTGGGGCGAAGTTGAGGGCCTGCCAATGAATGTCCAGCCGCTGAAAAAACCGGTCGGCCAGGAGGCATCGGCCGCTTTCCCCCGGTCCGGAAAACCGCGTCAGTTCCCAATCGGCGGGGTGGTCGAACTGTATTCCCTGCCAGCAGATTCGTTGAAGGGGCGAAGGCATTGTTCAATCGCGTCCGCGCGGTTGTGGAGACGGGCCTTAAAGCCAGGCCGGTGTCACGCGCTCCGGCCGGCGGTGTGGCCACTATACTCCTGGCGGGGCACATGATAGCATAAGCTCGCGCCTAGCCACAGATCAGATCGGAGTCGGGAATGGAAAAGCCATGCATCCTGGTCGTCGGGTCGATCAACATGGACCTGGTGGTACGCAGCCCACATATCCCCGCCGGCGGCGAGACGGTCCTGGGCAGCGGTTTCGCCACATATCCGGGAGGCAAAGGCGCCAATCAGGCCGTTGCCGTTGCCCGGCTGGGCGGCGCCTGCCGGATGATCGGCTGCGTGGGACGCGACGCCTTTGGTGAACAGTTGCTTACCGGGATGAAAAGCGAGGGGATCGACTGCTCGCATATCCAGGCCAGCCCCGACTCGCCCACCGGCGTGGCGATGATTATCGTTGACGCCAAGGGCGAAAATTCCATCGTCGTCGCCAGCGGGGCCAACCACCGCCTGAGTCCCGATGACCTCTTTGCCGCCCAGGATGCCTTCCAAGGCGCGCGGGTGGTGGTGCTGCAACTGGAGTTGACCCTGCCGACGGTCCGGGCGGCCATCGACCTGGCCCGCCGCAATGGTTGCAAGATCATCCTGGACCCCGCGCCGGCGCCCAAGAAACTGCCCGAGGAACTTTTCCGGGTGGATATCATCTCCCCCAACGTCAGCGAGGCCGAGCAAATCACAGGCCGGGCCGCCGGGGAGGAATGGTGCGACAAGTTGGTGGCCTGCGACCTCATCGCGCGCGGCGCGTCGGCGGCTGTGTTGAAGCTGGGCCACCGTGGGTCGATGGTTGTGACGGCCGACGAACATTTCTACACCGTGCCCGCCTACAAGGTTTCGGTGGTGGACACGACGGCGGCGGGNNGCGTTGGCCTGCACCAAGTTCGGCGCCCAGCCGTCCATGCCGACGGCAAATGAGGTCCGCCAACTGATGGCCGAACAGAACATCTAAGGTTTAACCGTGGGCGTCAAGGGCACGATGAAAGCGCAAGTATTCACCGGGGTCGGCAAGTTTCAGTTACGGGACTTGCCCGTTCCGGAGCCCCTCGCCGGCCAGGTGCTTCTTCGCGTCCTCGGTTGCGGGGTCTGCGGCACGGATTATCACATCTACTCCGGTGAATTGACCGACGGGGTCTATCCTCCGGTGGTGCTCGGCCACGAGATCGCTGCCCGCGTGGAGGCCCTCGGTGCGGGCGTCACCGGCATGGAGGTGGGGCAATTCTGTGCGGTGGACCCGCTGATCGGTTGCGGGGTCTGTCCGGCCTGCCGGTCGGGGCGGCCTAATCTCTGCCTGGCCCCGGAAGTCATCGGCTACAAACGAAACGGCGGGTTCGCCCAGTACCTTCTCGCACCTGCCGGTAAGGTCGTGCCCCTGGAGGAATCGGCGGGCCTTGCCGGCGGGGTGCTCTGCGAGACGCTGGCCTGCGTGATCAACGGCTACGACCGCCTGGGTTTCCGCGCCGGGGCCGGCGCGATGATCCTGGGGGCCGGTACGGTGGGCCTGCTGTGGACGGCGATGCTGGCAAGCTCTCCATGCGGCGTGCTGATCGTCAGCGAACCGGTGGAGTTCCGCCGCCGCCGCGCAAGCGAACTGGGCGCGTCGGTGGTGATCGACCCTGCCGCCGGAGACTTCGCCGAAGCGGTGCGGACGGTCTGCCCGGCGGGGGTGGACTACATCATCGACGCCACGGGCAACCCCGCTGCCGTCGAGGCGGCTTTACCGCTCCTAGCCCGCGGCGGGACGTTTATGATCTTCGGCGTCTGCCCGGCCGACGAGACCATCCGCATCAATCCATTCGAGCTTTATAACAAGGAGGCCCGCGTCATTGCCTCCAAGATGCCTCCCGGAACGCTCGACCGCTCCGCACGGCTGATCGCCGCCGGACGTATCCCATGCGACAAGATCGTCACCGAGACGAT
>PMBX01000075.1 GCA_003153915.1 Phycisphaerales bacterium | reverse complement strand
GCCATCAACACCGACCCGACCGCGCCGATCTTCTCGGTGGCCCATTACGGCATCGTCGGCGACCTCAATGACGTGATCCCCAGGCTTATAAAGGCCATCCGAGGCGGCCAGCGCATCGTAAAGGCTGTCGAGACGGCGAAGGCCTAACGCAAGGACGGAAACATGGCCAACTTCTACACCGACAACGAGGACATCCGCTTCCTCTTCCGCCACATGGACATCCGCCGCGCCGCGGAATTGATGGAAGAAGGCTTCAAGTTCCGCGAGGAATTCGATTTCGCCCCCGCCGACGCCGACGACGCAGTGGACAATTACCAGCGAATCCTCACCGCCCTGGGCGAGCTGGCGGCAGAGCGGATCGCTCCCACCGCCGAGCAAACCGACCAAGTTGGCAACAAGCTCAACGAGGATGGATCGGTGACCTACGCCCCCGGCATCGCCGAGGCGATCAAGCACTTGGGACGGGCGGACCTGATGGGTTTCACCCTGCCGTACCGTTACGGCGGGCTGAACTGCCCCAACCTGGTCTATACGATGAGCAACGAGATCGTCAGCCGCGCCGATGCGTCGCTGATGAACATCTACGGGCTTCAGGGCATCGCCGAGACGATCAACGCTTTCGCCAGCGAGGAGATCAAGAAGGACTACCTGCCCACGATGGCCAGCGGCGAGTGGACCGGGGCCATGGTGCTGACCGAACCCGACGCCGGAAGCGATCTCCAGGCCGTCAAGACGATCGCGTATCAGGACAAGGACGGAAACTGGTTCGTCCGGGGCGTCAAGCGGTTCATTACCAACGGTTGCGGGCAGGTGTTGCTGGTTCTGGCCCGCAGCGAACCGGACGTCACCGACGGCCGGGGCCTGAGCCTGCTGCTGGTGGAACGAGGACCGCGGGTGAAGATCCGCCGCCTGGAGAACAAGCTGGGCATCCACGGCAGCCCAACCTGCGAAATCTTCTTCAATGACGCCCCCGCCAAGCTCATCGGCGAGCGACAGAGGGGGCTGATTACCTACGTCATGAGCCTGATGAACGGCGCGCGAGTCGGCATCGCGGCGCAGTCGCTGGGCATCGGCGAGGCGGCTTATCGCGTGGCGAGGGATTACGCCCGCACGCGCAAGCAGTTCGAAGTGGCCATCGAGAATTTCCCGGCAGTGCGGGAACTTCTTGTGGACATGAGCCTGGACGTCCAGGCGGCCCGCGCGCTGACCTACCATGCCGCTTTCTGCGTGGACCTGGAATACGGGGCGTTGCGGAAGCTGGAACTGGGCGATCCGGCGGCGTTATCGGGGGAGGAAAAGAAAACCTTGCGCGGCGAGAGCCGCAAATACGGCCGAGGCAACAAGCTGCTGACNNACCTCCGCGACAGCCGGATCACCACCATCTACGAGGGCACCTCGCAGTTGCAGGTGGTGGCGGCTGTTGCGGGCATGACATCGGGAACCTGCGCCGCGGTCGTCGAGGAATTGCTCAATCGATCCTGGCCGGGCGACATCGAACCGATGGTCGAGCAGATTCGCGCCGGCTTGGCGATGCAGGAAGAATCCGTGGCGTTCATAAAGAACCAGGGTGGAACCGCCTATCGCGACCTCTACGCACGCAAACTGGTTGACATCGGCGTGTACCTGGTCGTCGCGGCGCTGTTCTGCGATCAGGCGACCGCCAACGACGCCAAGAAGCTCGTGGCCCGGCGGTGGCTGGCCGACAAAATGCCCGAAATCCGCAAGAACCGCGAGCAGATATGCTCGGGGGACTCATCGGTGGTGGACCAGTTCGACATTCTGGCTGCACCGGTGGCGGCGGCCGAGTAGTGCACCGAAGCTTATGTCGGACTGGGTGGAGCGGCAAATTGTCTTGGCTGGAAGAGAGAATCGCCCCTAAGTTGCCCGTCTCCTGGCGTCGCGATGCGATGGTCCTGGGATGGTTTTTGGTCTTCTCTGTCGTGATGATCGCCTCCTGGTCCGGCCATCTCGGCTGGCCTTCGTACCGTCAAGCCCCAGACAATATCCCCGATGGGGCCGGCCAGATGCAGTACCTCAATAACGTCCCCGGACAGATGGCCTCCATATATCTGTTGATGGCGCTGGCCTTCGCGCTGGCGCTGCGGCGTGGGGCCATTGACCTAAGCATCTGGATGTCCGCCGGCGCGGGTGGACTGGTCGCCGCGAGCCTGATCCATGCGGGCGTGGCCTTTGGCTGGGCCTTCGCCGCCGCCGCGTTGGCCGGATTGGCCCTTGGCGCCTTCAATGGGTTGTTGGTGGGGGTATTGCGCCTGCCCAGCGTCCTGGTCACGCTCGCCTCGGCCGCGGGGACGCTACTGTTGTTGCGACATTGGTTTGGCCCGGCGGGTATCGAAGTCCCATCAAGGACGTTTGAATCTCTCACCATCCTGCCTTATCCACCGCTGCTGACGGGCCGGATGCTCATTGTTGCCGGAACATTCTCTGTGGTCTTGTTGGGGATGCTGGCCTTTGACGGGACCGTGCGAAGCGCGGGTCTTGCCCGCCGGGGAAGTTTGTTCGCCGTTTTGGCGCTCTCGGGCGCTCTTTGCGGCCTGGCCGGGGCGTGCTGGTTGATCGACCGCAACCAGGCCCCGCTGCCTGGCGGGATCATCGGTGACCTGCGTGCCCCTGCCGCAGCCGTTCTGGCGGGCGCATTGATCCTGTCCGGACCCGGCAGGATACCACTGGTGGGAGTCGCCCTGCCGCTGGCCATGCTGGCGGCGACCATCTGGCGACAACAGGCGTGGTTTGTTTATCCGTTGGGCGCCGCCTGGCATATGGGGATTCTCATCGCCGCTACATTGGCTGTGCAGTGGATTTCGAGGCGGATTTTCCCCGGACATGCCCAGGAAAGGCCGTTACCCCTGGAAGGTTGATTACTTTTTCCCAGAGGCGCGGTGGCGGAGGTAGTTGTCTATGAACGGCTGTATCTCGCCATCGAGAACCTTGTCGGTCTGGGAGACCTTCAGGTCCGTGCGTTCGTCGCGGACGAGCTGGTAGGGATACAGCACATACGAGCGGATCTGGTAGCCGAAGGCGATCTCACCCTTGTCGCCGTACATCTTGGACAGTTCCGCGTCGCGCTTGACTTGCTCGTGCTGGTAGAGCTTGGCGCCGAGCATCTTGCGGGCCTCAGCGCGGTTCTTGTGTTGGGACCGCTCGTTCTGGCATTGGACGACGATGTTGGTGGGCAGATGCGTCAGGCGGATGGCGCTGGAGGTCTTGT
>PMBX01000010.1 GCA_003153915.1 Phycisphaerales bacterium | reverse complement strand
ATGCGGTCGGACAGCCAGCCGAACATCGCGTTGGACGGGATGCCGATATACGGGCCTATGGCTATGAACAAGGCTATGTGGTTGTCCTCCACGCCGCGCATCTTCTTGGCGAAAACCAGCATCAAGACGCCCACCGACNNAGGAAACGGACATATTGGCGGTCACTGCGAATGATGCCCACCAGGTCCCCCACGAACTGCCCGAACGAGCGGCGCGGAGAGGCGGCCGGGTCAACCGCCTGGCCGGAAAGGTCCTTGAGCATCACCAGCAATACCACGGATATCCATCCGCCCAGGCAGCCGAAGATCATTCCGGCGCTGTAATTTGCCGGAAAGGCAAGCGGCGCCTTGGTGCTGATCATCCAGGCGACCAACGGGGCGGCGACGATGCCGACGATACTCGTCAGGCTGCCCTGAAGGCCCAGGACTCTGCCGCGACGCGATTCCGGAAAGGCCCTGTAATANNACCTGGAGGAATGTTTCGCTGCCTCTCAGGAAAAGCGACAAGCCCAGCACCAGAAGCATTCCGTAGAGAGGAAAGCAAAGAGCCGCGTAGATTTTCTTCTTGGACGTTCCCGGGCGCAATAACCAGCCCATCAGTACCACCGGCAGATAGCCGATGCTGGTCGTCGCCACCGACGGCAGGACGGCCATCCAGGATGGAGCGTGGATATTGAGCATCAGATTCACGCCGATTATGCCCAACGGCGCNNCGTCGAAAATCGGCGGGAGCAAAGCTCTCGGGCACGAGCGTCGCGGTCTGTTCAGTCACGTTGCCGATCTCCGGGGTGTTCTGAATGAGTTCCTTCTCTGGGGACGAGCCAAGTCGCGCCTCATTTCACCTCATATACATCCGCCCCGCAGGACACGAAAATGCGGCCCTGCGGTGTTTGCGCAACGTGGTTGATATCATCCTTGCTCGTGGCGAGGATTTCACGAATCCCGGTGGTCAGGTCCAGCCGGACGACCTTCTTGGACGATGCGTAGATCAAGCTGCCGTTACCGGGCAGGACACAGGTGTATCCGCTCGATGCCGGCACCTTGAGCGGCCCATCGGTGGTGAATGTCATAGCCGTGCCGTCGAACAACATAATCCTTCCATCCAGCATAATCGCAACGAGATGCGTCTTGGCATCCACGCCCGCGACGGACACCCCGGTTACACCCGGAAATTCCTTTTTAAATATGACCTTCCTGGTCTCCAGGTCCACCACGCCGAGCCGGGGCGATTCCCCAGGTTTGATGGCCAAGCCGTTGGACGCAACCGACGTGCTAACGTAAAGCTTCTTGCCGTCAACAGCGATGCCCGAGACCGACTGCTCGCCGAGGGGATTTTCAATCAGGTCGGTCTTGCCGGTATTGGGGTCGCTGATGGCGACGGCCCCACCATAAACCGCGTATTTCGCCCACCAGCCGGAGTAAAGCAGCCCATCTGGACCGAGCTTTATCCCCCCCATCGGCCTGATGTATCCGTGACTTCCTATGCTGGCCACCAGACGCGGATTGCGATTACCTAGCTGGTCCCAAGGCAAGGCCGGATCATACTCCGTAACGTCGCCACCGCAGTAGGACACAAAGTACATCTTGCCCTTGATCTCCGCGAAATCGTATGCCGCACCGCCCATATCACAGATGGTATCCGTGTTTACGATCTGGCCGGTGTCAGGGTCCAACATGCAGAGCGTCTGGCCGAACATAGGCCCGCCCCACAATCGCCCCTTGGAATCAGACTTCAGAAAGACGCCCATCGGGCGGGGGCTTCCTAGCGGCATGGGTCGAAGATTCAACGACGTGTCGCCTTTGCGAATCACAAAGTAGTCCTGGCCGCGAATACCCAGAACGGCCCCCTGGCGCGAACCGGCCAGCAGGCGGCCACCCCGCAGATCGAGTTCCGCCAGCAGTTCTGCCGCGGGCTGACCCTTGCGAGAAATGTAGATAGCATTACCTTGTCTCATGCAAAGCGTCTCGCCCGTGCAGGCGGGCACGTCAACATACCAGGCTCCCTTCTCCGCCGGGGGCACGGGCATCGGGTAGGGTGTCACCGCCGCCAGTTCCGCGCCACCGAAGGCGCCGCTGCCGGCAAGCCAAACATCGCCCCACCGCAATCCAAGTATCGCCTTGGCGCAGTCGGGGGCCGGCAGGAACTTCTTGCCGGCGATGTCGTAGATCATCGTCACGGGTTTTTCGTAACCGAAACTGCCGATGATGCGCCCGTCGCCCAGCGTGGATAGGCATGTAAAGTACATATTGGTGGGATCGGTGGGGTTGCCGCAGTCCTCGATGGCGTAGGTGTCCAGGTTCAGCGCGATCAGCTTGCCGCCCGGATGCGTGCCTCCGTAAACCCTGCCGTCGCCTCCCAGAGCCAGGTTCCAGATATACTGTTCCCCGGGCACCTTGACCGTGTGCGTAAACTCCATCTTCACCAGGTCGAAGACCAGGAACGACCCATCGTAATACGTGCCGATTATCAGGCGGTCGCCGGGAACCTCGCGGATGGCCCAGGCGCCTTGTCCGGCAGGGGCCTTGATGACGCGGGATGTGTTCTGTTCCACATCGATGACGAACAGTTCCAGCCCGGATCCCTCGCTGGAATTGGCCATGATGAACAATTCATGCCCGGTGGCACGGTCGGTCACCGTCACGCCGGACAATATGTTATTGGCCAGGCAGGGCTTGCCAACCAGGTGCAACGTCATTGTCTGACCTTTCAGGACATTCTGCGTTGCGATCACCGACAAAAACAGCGACAGGACTATGGTATGTCGATAGTGGATCATCTCAAGTTACTCCCAACTGTTGATTCCTATCCGTGTGATCTCGGCCTGCTTATGTTGTGAAATGAATTCTCGCAGGCGGTCCCGCCGTGGCAACGCTCACAATGCCGCGATGAAATCGTCCACGTCGAACACGAAGCCGTACAGCAGGCCAACTCGCCACAGGGCGATCTCCTTGGCCAGTTCGTGGCGGGCCGTTTCCTTGTTTTCGATTGCCGTCGTGGCCTGGCGAATGGTGGAACACATCACGCCGTGGCGACACATGTCGATCATGCCGCCCGGGGAGATCAACACGCAGCCGTCGATGGCAAAACCGGTGTAGATGAGATGATTGACGCCCTCACGGCGGCACAGGGAGAACAACTGCCGGCTTGTCGCGGCGATCGGCTCATGGTCCAACGGACGGGTCTCCGCCGGAAAATCAAGCTTGGCGAAGCCGCGATTGACATCCTCCTCATTGTGTCGCCCTACGAACACGCGCTGGCCACGGAACTGGTGCAGGCGTTGCATAACCGGGTCGGACGCCACATAGTCCATCGTAGGCTCCGGATCGGAGATTGATTCGGTGAACCGATATCCGGGGTATTTCTTATAGTAGTCACTCCCGCCGGCAACGTGGAAAATCTTAAACTTCGCCCCCCGCGCGGCGGCCAATATCCGGGGCAAAACTTCGCGGCATATCCGCTGGGCACGCGGGATAAACTCCACGCAGCGATGCCAGCCGGGGTAGTCCTGGGGGGTGCCAAACTCCCACGTGTGCATGACCACCACCGCCGTGTGCTCCCGCGAAATCTCAATCTCCGACTTCTGCCATCCGCCGTAACCCTCCCCAGGTACGTCCAGGGAAAGATCGGCGTCAAACTGCTGGTAGTAGGAGGCTTGAATTTTCATGCTCGTTTCTCCAACCGGCTTGGCCATGCTTCATCATGCCGCCAAACTTCGCGACGCGGTTCCATCCATGAACATCCGACATGCGGCGGTTCGCCACGGCGCGACGCACCAGGAACAAAGGCGCGTTCCGTGCCGCAACCTGCCAAATCCATCCGTTTCTTTTCTAGCTTACGGTTGACTCTAGCCCGCCACCCCGGCCGCGTCAACGACACTTCGCAGCCGCCTTGACCCTCCATGCGTTTGGCGATACAGTGGCCCCGTTAAGCCGCCTGATTACGCCAGCGTAGCTCAACGGTAGAGNNAGCGACACGTTGCGACAAGGCCAAGACTTGGGGCAACTTCCGCCAAGCCCGCGCCACCAGGCCGTTTTGCCAATCGATGACAATCGTTGACAATCTCGGAACGCTGTCCGGCACCGATTCCGGCACCGGTGGCACTGAAACCGTCACCGGTGCGTAGCTCAACAAGGATGGTCGAGCGGCGGAACGTTAGAAAAATCCCGAACGCCTAAGCCTTCCGGCCTGGAACCTGAACCTACCGGCTCAGAATCCACGTGCCCTACCGCCATTTACAGATCAGAACAGACGGCCTACAAAGTTAATGTGGTTAAAACTATATAGGACGAATGCCGCAAAAATTATTGACAACAAGAAGCTCATCACTGTCGCCCCAAACAGGGCAAATACCCAGACCAGCGACCGGCGTTGCTGTCGATCTGCTGCGCGCCGAATCAGTCGAATGCCCAGCCATCCCAGGGTAGCCAGAGTACAGAGAAACACTCCAAAAATGCCCCAAAACCAGGGTGTTGATCCGATCTCTGTGTCCGCGAGGCGCAGGGCCAGCACGGATACACCCATTGCGTACCATAAGAGAACTGACAGATACCACAAACGTGGCCAGACTGCCGGCCGGCGCGCTGCCAAGATCGATCCTGCCAGACACCCAAAGATCGTAACCGGTACAAGGAGGAACCAGAAAACCCATGTGATCCACTCGCTCCAGTTCCATTCCACAACAAAAAAGGCAACAGGTATTTTTTTACCAACGTTAGAGAGAAACACCACGCTGGTCAAGAGCAGCCACCACAGCCACATCGCTCCTTTGGGCGACTCAAGAACGAGGCCGTCTCCCGTCGGTCGCTTATACATGGCTTCTCCTC
>PMBX01000157.1 GCA_003153915.1 Phycisphaerales bacterium | reverse complement strand
TGCCCGCCTCCCGCAACAGTTCTTCCCGCAGCGCCGCCATCGAATCTCCCGGCGCTTCCCGCGTGAGCACCCCGGCGGGCAGTTCGCCCGCACCGTCCCAAATCAAGGCCGTGATCGTCTGCCCCTGCTCATGCAACCAGACGCCCGCTGGAACGGCCGTTGCTTGGCCGAGCCAGACGGCAAACTCCGGCAGGACGGCCGAGGCCGTGGACCAGGCCGCCGTATCGGCCGCGGAAAAATTCCGCCGATAGGCGGCAAAGACCAGGGCCTGGTTTCCGTCCCCGGATAGACAATAACCATAGTATAGCTGGCCGGGGGTGAAGGGGCCGATGGTCTCCAGCGAAAGTTCAACCTGCGCCACGACATCCTGCCCGGCGACCAAGGGTACGCGGCGAACGAAAAACCGGGCCGCCGACAACAGGATCAGGCCCTTGACTTGGACCGGGGCTGCGGGCGCGGAACTGGGGATAGCGGACATGGAGCGATCAGGTGCCGTCGTTGTCCCGAAGCTCCAGAATCTGGAACGGGTAGTCGACCTTTTTAGGCGGATTGTTTCGGACGGAAGCCACCGGGGCCGTTTCGACCGTCTTGGTCTGGCGCCGGCCGGTGGCGGTGGAAACCGCCGCACCCGGCGGACGGACCCAGGCATCAAGCCGGTAAACCCGCGCCCCGGACTTGACCGTGACAATGACATGCAGGCAAAGCGCATCCGTGCCCAGACCGGGCCGCGTGGCATCACCCCCCCAGGCGGCGTTCAAGTCTGCGACGTTGCGAAAGATGCTGGGGTGCGAGTTCTGTTGCTCCCGCAATGCCGCCATCGCGGCGATGCGCGATGCATCCACGCCCCGCGCCAACAAGACCTCGGACCGGGCCGAGTTGACGTTGCTGGCGTTGAAGGCAAACAGGGAGACCCCCGCCTGAAATCGGCGACCCAGTTCGTTCCAGTTGCCGGATTCATCAAAGAACAATTCCCGGGCGGCCGGAATGGCTCGCAGCTCGGCAAACGATCGCAGCGCGCGCTGCGGCGCCTCATAGGGCAGTTTCGCCGCGGCGAGCAAGGCGCTGTCCGCGTCCCCTTCGGTCGACAACCGGTCTGGCCGCGTCCAGACCATGAGCGCATCGATGAGCCGGTCCTGGGCGGTGGCCGGGCAACCGATCGCGTCAAGATAGCCGCCGAGGACAGCCTCGTCCGCCATCGGCAACGACAGCTTGCCCGTCTCATCCTCGACCCTCGCCTCGATCGTGAAACCTTCCGCCGGATCATAGTTCATCAGGCTCAGCGGATGGTCCCAGCCTTCGGCCGGGTCATGCAGGCCGGAGCGGGCGGCGGATTCATCCGCCAGCACGGCCAGACACGCTTCCAAGCCGGAGAGCGCCTCCTCCCGCAAGCCGGCACGCTGGGCAGCCTTGCTTTCCGCGGCCAGCTCCACCGCCGCCCGGTCCATGAGCCGGGTGATCAGGAATGCCGCCAACAAAATGATACCAAGCACAAATATCACCACCGACCCTCGCCCGGATTCAAGGCGGGACGGGAAGGACTTTTTTTTGAATTTCCGGCGCGTCATCAGAAAGCAGGGGGCAGGACGCCACCACCGGGCAAGGTTACGATCTGACTGGATTCAAAGCTCCCGTGTTTGAAGGAGAGGACCAGCCGGTCGGGAAGCACCCACGCCCCGGAAGAGTTCTTGCGCAGGGCCGACTCGGTGCGCCATTGGCCGCCGGTCAGGTCATAATAGGCGTAGGCCAGTTTCGTCACCAAGGGTGAAACGACCACCGCCCGCGGCGGTTTCTCCGCCAAGTCCTTCTCGAGCGCGGACTGCCAATAAAGGACGAGGCCGCGATTATCCTCCTGGGCCAGATGGCAACGGACTTCCGGCAGAGGATTCTCCGGCCACTCCAGCAGGCGGTCTCCGTCCAGGAGCTCGAAGCCCAGCAGATCGGTCCTGGATCCGGCCACGGTCTTTACTTGGTCCACCGCGAACGGTTCATCCGTCGTGGAACCGGGACGGGGCCAGGCGGCATGCTGGAGGAGGGCCTCGACATGCCGGGTGACCGCACTCACGTGCTGCTCGAACAGCCGCTTGTCCCCGCCCCGCCCCCAGATCTCACCCATCGAAAAGACAAAAGTCAGCAGCGCCGTCACCAGCATGGTCAGCAAGGCCAGCGCCAGCAGCAGCTCGATCAGCGTGAAGCCGCGGGCATTGCGCCGGGATGATGCCACCTGCCAAGTCATGTCCGGGTCTCCCGGTCGACACGTTGCTTGGTCATCTCGCGCAGTTTGTCCCGCTCCGTCGGATCGGACCAGGCCGGGCGCAAGAGGCGGATGGATTCGCGGTGTTTCCAGCCATCCTGGCCGCCTGTCCCCTGGGATGCCGCCTCCAAGGTGACCAGAAAAAGATCCGCGACCCCCGCCGACTGAATCTTGGCCGACCATGTCACCTCATGACCGTCCGAAAGGTTAAGGTGGCCGCCGTCCTCAACCTTCGTCCGTTCAGGTTCGGCCAGTACCGTCGCCCGTACCCACTTCCAATCTTCCTGCTCCTGGTGCCGCCCGGCCATGGCCCGGTAACTGCCGATGACATTCAGGTAGGCCACGGACAACACGACCGACGCCAAGGCAAAGATGGCCAGGCTCACCAGCACCTCGATGAGGGTGAATCCACGTGATGGTTGGACGGCAGGACGGTGCATGGGCTCAAGGCGACGAATGCAGGACAGGTGCGCACGTCCAAGGGTCCAGATCGAGACGGGTGACGTTGCCCCCTGCATCGGTCAATTGGGCGCGAAACCGGTCCATGCCGCCGTCGGCGTAAAACCGCACCATGGCCGGCCCGCCCGTGCCGACAAGCTGCCCGCCCAACAAGACAAAGTCATTCTGCCCCACCGGCAAGAACTCCAGCTTCTTGCCCGGCCAGTCGAGCTCGTGGGTGGCAACCGCGGTGGTCCAGACCACCTGCAGGTTTTTCTCGTCAAAGCGCAGCTCAACCGTGACATCTTCCTGGACGGCCTGCAGTCGCGCGGCCTGGACCGCCTGCCAAAACACGTCGGTGGCCGTCCTCTCCCGGGCGCGGAAGAGTTCACTGCCGCCACTGATGAAAAGTCCACCCAGGACGCCGAGCAGGGCGATGACCAGCACGACCTCCAGAAGGGTGAATGCCCGGCAGTCAGGTCGGGTGGAAAAACGACCGGGCAAAGGCAGCCTGTCTTCCGCGCTCGGTGTCACCAGTTGCCGATGTCGTCGTCGGTACCCTCGGTCTTGTCGGGACCCTTGGAAAACAAATCGTAGCTGCCCTTGTTGTGCGTGCCCGGGCTGCGGTACTGGTAGGGCTCACCCCAGGGATCCATCGGTGGTTTCCCGCCGGGAGTGTCGGCATACGGCCCGCGCCAGTTGCCCGCGGCATTGGCCGGTGCGGACATCAGGACGGCCAGACCCTCGCTCGTGCTGGGGAAACTGCCCAGATCCATCCGGTAGCGTTCCAGGGAGGTTTTGAGGGAATCCTGCACAAAAATCTTTGCGATTGTCTTCTGGCTGTTGCCAAAGATGCCCTCGGTCTTGGTGATCAGCAACGTGGCGAGCAGGGCCAAAATGCCGACCATGACGATGATCTCGAGCAACGTGAACGCGCGATTGTCTTTTTTCATGAGGGTCATGGCTTGGCGGGAGCGGCGGCAGGCCGCGGCTGGTTGTTGACGTTGTTCGGTTGGGGAATTACCCCCGGGGGGGCACGGAGGGCCCGGCGTCGGCGGATTTCCTCGGCCACCTGGGCCAGCCGGCTGGCCTCGTCGCTNNGGTCTGGCCATGGTATTTGACCTGAATAGAACCCTTCTCGCTGTCATAGCTCTCCACCACGAAAGGCTGGTTCGCCTCCTTCAGGCCCACCCACTGGTTGGTCCGGGTCGCCGTCTCATGCAGGCTGAATAAATACTCCCCTTTCTCCATGATGACCCCGCGAAATTCCAGGGGTGCGACCCCGTTGGCGGCCTGCGCGCCTGAAGTCGACTGGCCAAAGGGCGAGCTCTTGATCAGGCCGTCGAACGCACTGGCCCCGGGGGTTGCCACCACCGCACCATCTGCCGCCCGAACCAGGACGCCCCCCAGCCCCCACACGGCCACAATGCAAAGCTTACGACAAATCATAGGTTTAACGAAGCGCGAGTACCGGCAATCGGCAACTCAGAATACAGGGTTCATCACGCAAAGTTCCCCTGGGACGTAAAACAAACCCCCGGTTACTCTTTGAGTAACTAGGGTTTCGAGTTTAGAGCGGGAGAAGAAGCTCAGACACGTTTGCATTCTTTCCAAATAGCTTAAGTTACAATTGGAATGCCTTTGAGCCGATTCCACTGACGCCTACCGAAGCACCCTCGATGAAAAATACTGGGAAGGAATACCGTGACGGTGGCCTAGCTAAGTCTAAAGAACCGTCCAAAAATTTGCCGATACAATTGCCTAGCCTGTAACGGGAGGCATGATTTTCAGCTATGTCGAGTTAGCTTCGCCGGCGGTCACCAGGGCACCGAGTTAGCAATGGAGTGTGGAATTGGGACAATGCCGACCGCCCACCTCGGGTGGCCGCGGGAACGTCAGAATGCAATCTACTAAGACAGAATCGTTCATCTGGCCTTCCGCTTTCAGTGGAAGGTCAAACGCGGTCCCGCGCTGGATTCGCTCAATTCGTCTCACCGCGGGCCGCAAGCGTCCGCCAGCGACCGTCAATCCACGAGCCAGCGAGTACACCCGTCTTGGCGAGTTCATTGAGCAAATCATGAAGCTCCCCGGCTTCACCTTCATAGGTTCCGCCGCAGATGATTTTGGTTTTCGCCTCCAACCAACGGGCAGCTGTGGTCCCGGTA
>PMBX01000214.1 GCA_003153915.1 Phycisphaerales bacterium | reverse complement strand
GTTCCTCGACCTTCTTCTGGGCGCGGGCGATGCCCTTGGAGATGCGGCGGTCCTCGATGGCCATGTCTCCCTGGAGTCCCAGCCAACCGAGCACCTTTAGCGTCCACTCGCCGGCGAAGATGGACATCAACTCATCGCGCAGGGACAGGAAGAAGCGGCTGGAACCTGGGTCGCCCTGGCGGCCGGACCGCCCGCGAAGCTGGTTGTCGATTCGCCTCGCCTCATGCCGCTCCGTGCCGACGATGTGCAGCCCGCATGGAACCTCGCGGAGGCAGTCAGTCCGGCCTCGCAGGGGGAACTCAGCGTCGTCGCCGCCGCCGTTTCGAGTCTTGAAGCAATGGGCGCAAGTCCCGTCGTATTGCGGGCAGTGGATGCAGCACTTGGTGGACCCGGGAGGAAAAAGGTCCTCAGCCGCCACGCCCAGGCGGGCCAGTTCATCGGCGGGGGGAACCTTGCATTTGTCGTACACCACGACCGGTCCCAGCTTGATGTCCGTGCCTCGGCCGGCCATGTTCGTGGCGATGGTCACGTTGCCGACCATCTTCTTGGCCCCGACCTTGAGCGGGCGTAGTTGCCCGGCCATCATCACGATATCGGCCTCGCGCGCGGCGTGTTCGGGGCGGGCGTTGAGCACCTCGTGCTCGATGCCGTAATTGCGTTTGAGCATCTCGGAAATCTTTTCGGATTTCTCGATGCTGGTCGTGCCCACCAGCACGGGCCGCGGATGGTCCTGGTGGTAGGCCACGTTGTGGATTTCCTCCACCAGCGACTCGTACTTAGCTTCCACCTCGCCGTAGATTCGGTCCTCGTGATCGACGCGGTTGACGGGGCGGTGCGTTGGCACCGAGGCGATGTCGAGCTTGTAAATTTTCATGAACTCGCCGGCCTCGGTCATCGCCGTCCCGGTCATGCCCGCCAGCTTCCGGTAGAGCTTGAAGTAGTTCTGGAAGGTGACGGTGGCCATCGTCTGGCTTTCTTCCTTGATCGTCACGTGTTCCTTGGCCTCGACGGCCTGGTGCAGCCCCTCCGACCACTGGCGGCCCTGGAGCAGGCGGCCGGTGAACTCATCGACGATGATGATCGAGCCGTCCTGTACGACGTAATCGGTGTCGCGCTCGTAGACCATGTGCGCCCGCAACGACTGCTCCATCAGGTGCGGCCATTCCATGTTGGCCCCCACGTAGAAACTACCCACGCCGGCGATATCCTGTGCCAGCGTGACGCCCTCGTGGGTCATGTGAGCGGATTTCTTGTCCAGCTCGACTTTGTAGTACTGGGTCTGTTCGGCGAGCCGCTGCTCCGCCTCGGCCAGTTCCGTCTCGGCGGCGCTAAGTTGCCGGGCGACATCCTGAGCCTCCTTGCCCGCGGCCTTGGACTCTTCCCCACCCAGGGCCTTGATCCGGCGCTTCAGGGCCTCGACGCGCTTGTTGGCGCGGTCCCAGGCGGCGTTGCGTTCGATGAGTTGGCGGGCCACCGCGTCGGCCTTGCGGTAGCGGTCAGTCTGCCCGTAGGCCGGACCGGACAGGATCAGCGGCGTCCGCGCCTCGTCGATGAGGATGTTGTCAACCTCGTCGATGATGGCAAAGTCTAGCGGGCCTTGCACCTGCTCGGCGATGGAAACTTTGGTGTTGTCGCGGAGGTAGTCGAAGCCGAATTCGTTGTTCATGCCGTATGTGACGTCGCAGGCGTAGGCCGCCCGGCGTGCCTCGGCGCCTTCGCCGTAGGCGGGCATGTCGGAGGTGATGTATCCCACCGTCACGCCCAGCAACTCAAAGATGGGGCTGGCGAATTCCGCGTCGCGCCTCACCAGGTAATCGTTGACGGTCACAACGTGGACCTTCATGCCTTCCACCGCGGCCATGTAAATCGCCGGGTAGCAGGAGATGGTCTTGCCCTCCCCGGTGGCCTCCTCGGCGATCCAGCCGGAATCCAGCACCATGCCTGCCACAAGCTGGACGTCGAAATGGCGGTGGTCGCGGGCGCGGCGGGAGGCCTCGCGCACCAGGGCGAATGCCTCGGCGAGGATGTCCTGGCGGTTCTCCCCTTTATCCAGGCGGCGGCGGAACTCGGCTCGCTTGGCGCGCATCGCCTCGTCGCTGATCGCGCGGACCTGTTCCTCCAGCGGGTTGATTCGCTGGTGGACGAATTTCATGCGGCTGCGCACCAGCCGTTCGTTCCGCGTCCCACCGAGCAGCTTGATGATGCCTTTTTCAATCAATCCGAGCATATCTGGTTTCCGATGTTTCCAGGGCCGATAAGGTTTATCGACGCAGCCGCGGCGGACCATACGCCCTGCCACCGCCCTCAGCCGCGCTTCGGCGAGTATCGCACAATACACGAAGGTCAGTCAAGCATGCCTGGATGTGGATAGATCAGTAAAACATGTTTAACCCAACAATTCGCGGGCATTGCCGCCGGCGGTCGTTGGAGAGTAATCTTTTGGAAAATGTCGGGTATTCGAAATAACATTTCACCCGGTTCGTTGTTCTGGCAAGAAGGCCTTTATAGTAAGGAGACTAGCATGAAAAAGTGCCTCGTGGCGGTTGTAGCGGCAGCGATGGCGGCAGGGATGTGGGCAGGTACGGCATCGGCGGCTCAGGCAGGTGCAACCAGCCGATCAGCAGGAAAAAGGCTGGCTCGGATACGGATCATTCTGACCAAGCTGGACCTGACGGCTGACCAGAAGGCCAAGGTCAAGGAAATCGTCAAGGACGCACGGGCGTCAGCCCAGAAGGCAACCGATCGAAAAGCCAAGATTGAAATTTGGAAGAACGCCTTCAAGACCATCAAGATGACCGTGCTGACCGACCAGCAGCGGAAGAAGCTGCATGAGATTCTGAACCATCTACGCCGGGCTCATACCCAAGCCAGTTCCCACACGGGATAGTCGCGTAGGGCACGCGGATCCTGAGCCGGATAGGCTCGTCTTTCGGGCCGGAAGGCCTGTGCGCGCGGGATTTTTACTCGATCAGGTTCAACGCATAGACGCGCGGGTTGGTTTTGTCCATCCGGCGCATGTGCACGGCGAAGCGCACGGTTTGCCCGGTAAGTTCGGACAGGCCATGCCCCACCCAGCGAACCGGGCAATCCAGGCCGTCGGTGCTACCGATTTGCCCACCGGCAAAGCCAGGGATGGGCCGGAATTGCTCGTCCAGCAGCTCTACGGTGATGCCGGCGACGCCGTCGGCGTTGAGCGTCAGTTCGCCGCCGGTTGCGGGTAGCTTTACCGGCGCCGAGCAGATCGACCCTGTTTTCGCGCCTGGATTCAACCCAAGCGCCCCCCAGCGATCCCGCGGCAGCGTGGCCAGGGCGACCTCAGCGTAGTAGTGCTTGAGCGCGTCGTTGAGGTCGTGTCCGCCGACATTCCGCCAGCGACCATGATAGATGCGGGTCTGATCGCCTACGTTGACGATGCCGTTGAATTGCCAGAGGATGGTGTTGAAATCCCAACCGGAGACGGGCGTAACCGGCGATTCATCGCGCCGCAGAAAGCGATATCCCTTGGCCGGCTCGCGGAAATGCACGCCGTCGTTGGAGACAACCAGGCCGAAATCACAGGATATCCGGTCGAAAGCCCTGGAGTTCTCCTGGTTGTGCCACAGGCCGTATAAACCGACGCAAACATTCCCGAAGCTCGCAGCACCCACTCCCTGATGCACCTGATCGTATGCGCAGTTGGGACCGCGCTGTGCATGGTCCTCCGGTTCGGCCAGGGCGAAGGATTCAGCGAGAAAATCCGGCCAACGCGAAAAATCGTTCGTGGCGCGAGCTACGCCGGTCCGGCCGCACGGCGTGCCGCCCTCGGCGAGAAAACCGGCGAAGGTATCCATCGCGTGATAATGGATCACATACTGCCCGGCGTGCTTGATGAACGAACTAGGCTCAACGAACTGGTTGCGGAAGGGAATGTCCAGAGCAGTCCAGCGGAGGCCATCGGCCGACACGGCCAGTGCCACCGAGGGCAGCGAGCCGTATTCGGCGATAACCGGATCGCTTTGGTCGGGATAGAACTGATAGGCCATCTTGTATCGGCGGGCCGGGTCCGGCTCGTCTTCTTCCTTGATGACCAGGGCGCCACTTGCGAGTGTCTGAGGCAAAGCCAGGGCATGATTGCGGCAGTTGCCCTTGAAGAGTACTTGCCCCAGCGACGGTTTGGTCCAGGAGATACCGTCGTCGCTTTCGGCATAACAAAGAGGCCCCTGGAACATCGGGCAGTCGCCACGAAACCACCCCGGCGATTTGGCCACCTGCTGCATCATTCGCGGCGGCCAATCGGGGTTCTTACCCCAGTGGCAGGCGTAGTACCACATGCGGAACTTGCCTCCGTCATGAAGCACCGTGCCGCCGAAGGCCGCCAGATCATCAGGAGCGCCGCTGCCGCGGGGGCTGGGCACCAAGACCGGTTCGGGCCGGACTATTGGCTTGCTAAGGTAGAGAGAGACTTTCTTGCGAAACGGCAGGGAAAAGTCGTCGATGGATAACAGCATGGTTTTCATGGTTTGCTTTCTTCGATTGTTGTACGTGTATCCATAAAAAATGGCAATCGAGCGAACCACTCCGCCGCCTCGTCGTGCCATTGCGGAAAGCTCTGATGGCCGGGCGTGGACAAGACGCGCAGGGTGATCCCACCCTCCAGGCCGCGGGCCTTATTAGCGGCGGTTAGGGCGTTGGCGAATGCGACCGCCTTGTCGGTGCCTACCCGCTCGTCCGCGTCGCCGATGGTAATCCACGCCGTTCGGCCGAAAAGTGTATCAGCGGCTTGCACCAGCGCCAGCCGGCGTACCAGCGGATTGTTTTGTAAAACAGCGAACTCGCTCAGCGCCGCCAAATCCGTCACCGGGCTGAAGGCGGCGACCGCACGGATGCGCGGGTTACCCGCGGCGGCATGAAACGCCATGAATCCGCCGCGGGACGTCCCAGCCGCTGCCATGCGCGACGGATCGGCAAGGCCGGTCGCGACGAGATGGTCCACCACCGCATCGACCCGCCGACGAAATGCCGCGACGATATCCTCCCCCCGCAAAATCCGTGCCGCCCAGCCCAACAGTTCGGCCGGCTCGCCCTTGCGGCGGTCGGCGCCGTGACATGGCAGGTCCAGCGAGACGACGTTCCAGCCGCGGGCATGAAGCAGCCGGCCGAGGCGACAATATGGCTCGGTGGCCAGCGAGTCCGTGTCGGCTATGGCAAACAGAAGCAGTGTCGCGGCGCGTCCGCCGTCGTGGGGCGGCAGGAGGGCAAACGCAGTGCCGTCGGCAGTAGTTCGCGTCATCGGTTCCATCATGTTCTCCGGCCTGCACGTTCGCGCTGGTATGCACGGATTGGCGACATGAGTACCAGTGTACGGCAAGGCCGGCTGCGATGGAATCCGGTTGACGATTAGAGACAGGAACACAACAATCCAGTCAATTGGCCGAATCGGGCCTGAGTCCATGCGTGTTGAGCCAGTATAAAAGGACCCTCAAGTGAGAACGATTCTATTCTTTGACGATTGGGCGGTTATGACGCGAGAGGGCATGAACCGCCGTTGGTTTACGGCCGAACCATGGCCCGGCTTGGCACCGTGGCGCGATACGGGGATGGTGATTTCGAGCATGGCCTCCGTGATCCGCGACAAGGCGACGGGACGATGGCGAATGTGGGCCATTGGTTTTACCAGCATGGACAAGGGCGACGAGGGAGCCGGCATGTACGCCTACGAGTCCGCCGATAGTTTCGACTGGAAGCCTCTGCCGCAGAACCCGCTAGTGGACCAGCGTGCGACAGCCAAAACCTCGCACATGGTCTTTAGCGGGGAGTTCTCCGCCTGCGGACCGGTTGTATTCCTCGACGAGGAGGAAAGCGATCCGAGTCGTCGCTACAAGCTGGTCTATACGGACCTGTCCAAGAATCCCGTGGACGCCTCCTATGGCACCTGCCGCGTGGCGACCTCGCCGGATGGCATCCATTGGACCATCGACCGCCAGGCCGTCTGGCGCCGGCAGCACACCGACACGAGTTTCAGTATTGCCTACAATCCATACACCAGGAAATACCAGTGGACCGGCAGGCCGATCCTGGGCGACCGGCGGGTGTCCCTGGACCAGACCGCCGACTGGCGGACGTTCGAGCGGCCCTTGGTGATACTGCACCCAGACCCGATGGACCCGCCGGGCCTGGAGTTCTATGGCATGCCCCACTTCTTCTACGAGGGCTATTTTCTGGGTTTCCTGTGGCGGATGTGGGGCGCGCCCAATGACCTGAAAGGCTCAACGCGATTCCTAGGCCCGGTCGATAGCGAACTGGTCTACAGCATAAATGGCATCAACTGGAACCGCACCAACCGCCGCTCGATCCTTCCCGACCGCGGCCTGGGCAAAGAGGGCTACCGTAGCGAATACCTCCATGGCCTCGTTGCCGACGATGATGGCTGGCTGCGGGTCTATACCGCCTCGCGTATCGGGGAGCATATCGACCGCGCCAAGGCCGCACCGGGCGAGAACATCGCGTTCAACACGATGTTGCGGTTCCGCCGCGACGGCTTCTGCGCATTGGAGACGCACAGCGACACCGGGACCATCCTGATGCGCGGCCTGCTGGCACACAAAGGGCCGATCCTGCTCAACGCCGTAATCGGCCGATTCGGGTCCATCCGGGCCGAGCTTCGTAAGTTAGACAACACGCCGATTGGCGGCTTCGAGCTGGACAAGTGCATCCCGGTCACCGGAGATGGTCACTTCCTGCCGCTACGTTGGAACCATGACGGAGGGGTGCTCGAAACGGTGGACGGCCTACGCGGCAAACCGTTCCGCCTCTACCTACAACTGGAGCAGGCCCGCCTCCATGCCGTCCGGGTGGATGCGGACCTGGTATACGGATTCGTACCTGAAACCAACCTGGCGGGTGACTATCTGCCCGGCAAGTGCCTGTAGGCAGACAGCCGAAGGAGAGAACATGTCCGAGACTACCATGATCCGCAAGGGCGTTGACATGCACCGCCGGCCGCTGGATGCCTGCCACGGGGGCAAGGGCGCGCTGGACTTCCTGGAAGTGTTCGGGCGGCCCGATCCTGCCCGACGCTTGCGATTCCTCCACGACAACGTCATGGCGCCGGGTGTATCCATCGGCGTGCATGCGCACAGCAAAGATGAGGAGTACTACTACATCCTCTCGGGCAGCGGGACAATGACGCTTGATGGGCAGCGGATCAAGGTGCAGGCCGGGGATGTGACGGGCGTCTATCCGGGCGGTTCGCACGGCCTGGAGAATGACTCGGACCAGAATATGCGGCTGATCGTTTTCAGCGTGGCGGTTCAATAGGCGGACGGAAGACCGGTCCGGCAAACCCGTGCGACGGACGGGCAAGGAACTGATGGCGTCCGGCCTTGGGGATGTCCGTGTCAATCATACGACTTCATCACGTCGTGTGGCTCCGCTATGAGGTGACCCGCGAGTTCCTTCATATCGGCTTGGTCCCAGAAGTTAAGTCTGCCGTGAGCCTGGAGGTACTTCAGCGGGATCGGGTGAGAGCCCACGACCACCGGCAGGCCGTAGTGCGCCTCGATGAATGCTTTGAACTGCCGGATACTGGGACAGGGCGGATAGCCCACCACCAGGCCGGTAGCCAGGTGCACGACGTCGCAGCCGTTCCTCAGGAATTCAGCGGGGACGTATTCCACATTCCCTCCCGGGCAACCGCCACAACTCGAATAACCGACGATCTCCACCGGCTCATCGACCGGGTACCGGGAGAAAGCGCCCTGCCGCTCGCGCAGAGCCCGAAAACACTTGCCCCCGCTGCAGTCGCGGTAACGGTCGCAGATGATGATCCCTATTCTTTTCATTTTGAGCACTCCTTGAAGACCTAGGCCATACAAGCACCTTGTTGTCGGCCGCGGGCTTCCTGGCAGCCCTTGGCCGGCCCGTGGGAGGTTGGCAGCCGACCACGCCTAGCCCTGATGACACCGGCAGAAGCCTGAACCGCCCTTGAGCTTGTCGGTTAGGAAATCCTGCACCGCCTGCTTCGGCGTCAGGGTTGGATCAACCATGATCGGCCGAATGCCATTGGCTTGGAGATCCTCCGCGGCTCTCCATCCCATGCCGCCGCAAAGGACAACCTGGCAATCGTGCAGCGCGGCAACGATGTCGGCGTGGCTGTGAGGCTGATCGTGGTGGTGCTCGCCT
>PMBX01000009.1 GCA_003153915.1 Phycisphaerales bacterium | reverse complement strand
GCGGACGGAGCAGGTGTTGAACAGCACCACATCCGCCACGGCGGCTTCAGCCGCCATCTCGTGGCCGTCGGCGCGCAACGCCCCGGCCAGCAGTTCGCTGTCCAGCCGGTTCATCTGGCAACCCATCGTTTCGATATAAACCTTCATGCCGTCCTGTCCGAAATCCCGACCCGCCATCATATCCCGCCGCAGGCCCACCTGACAGGCAGTCCTCACGCCGGTTCCCTACCGGGGCCTTTCAATCCTTGTCACACAAGACCGACGAAATCACCAAGCTCACGAAGATCACCGAGGCCACAAAAAAAGGGACAAATAATCTTCGCTTGTCTTCGTATTCTTCGAGTTCTTCGTGAACTTTGCGACCGTTTCCAATCCGCCAAAGGAAATGCCACGGGCCTTGCAAGTTCGCTTCTCCCGCGTCGGCGTCGCAGGTACGATAGACCCCGCAATGTCCAGCGACTGGCAAGTTCAACCCGTTCCTCCCGACCGCTGCGAGGAGGCGATGATACTCCTGATGGCTGGTGCGTCCGACGACGGATTGGCCACCATTCGCGCGGAGGCACTGAAGGCCCTCCTGCGGACTCGTGGGCAGTACCCGCCCCGCCTGTGGTGGGCAAGGCGAAACCGCCGGACCGTCGCGACGGCGATGGTGATAGATAGCCCGGGGCGCAGCGGAATCCTGTTGCATGCCTGCCCCGACTCCGCCGGCGTGGAGGGCGAAGCGCTGGCGGAAACCGTCGCCGCCGCATCAAGGGACGCGCTCCAGTATCGCGGCCTGGCGTTTGTCCAGGCGATGTTCGACCCGCACCAGACAGCGGAGATGGACATGGTCCAGGCCGGCGGATTTGAATTCCTGGCCGGACTGGTCAACATGAAATTGGAGCTGACGACTTTTACGCCCTCCTGGCAGAAGGCGGGGCTGGAGTGGCGCAGGTTCGGCGAATTCAGCGAAGGGCAACTGGCCGATCTGATCGCCGCGACCTATGACGGATCGCTTGATTGCCCGCGTCTGTCGGGGCTGCGCGGCATGTCGGACGTGCTGGAAGCGCACAAGGCCTGCGGCGTGTTCCACCCAGCGTCCTGGTGGATGGTGGTGGTGGAGGCAACTCCGGTCGGCTGCGTGTTGGTGAATGATTCCGTATCGGGACAGACCGGCGAGGTCGTCTATCTGGGCGTCGTGGCGGCGCATCGTCGCCGTGGCGTGGCGCGCGCAATGGTGCGCCGCGCCGCCGACGATGCGTATCGGCGCAGGCGTACCGCGCTGCTGCTGGCCGTCGATGAGGAAAACCACCACGCCATGCGGCTCTACGAAGAGGAAGGCTTTCGCCAGACGCACCGTCAATGGGCATTTTTCATGACGGCGAAAATGGCATCGCGGGGATGAGCGGGGATGTTTTGTGAACAACCTGTGCAGGAAAGTTTTTTTTTGCCTCCAACTGTCCTAAATCGAAGACGTTGGATGGTGTGGATAAGAAACGCGGCGATTTGTGATTGACCCCGCCGGAGAGCGTCAGTAAATTCGCTGTCGTATCGAAAGCCGAGGCTATCAGCGCGGCGCGTTCGAGGGTCGGCGGCAAGCATCTCTGGCCGCCAATCGCAGAGTCGGGTGCGGTTGCGGAGAATCAGTCATGGATGCGACTACGGTATCGGTCTGCGCCGACGATAAGGCCAGACGCCGAATCCTGGAAACGCTTGAGGAACGCCTCGGCCCCCAACAATTCAACGCCTGGTTTCGCCACGGGACGCATCTGGCTGTTGCCGACGGGCAGGTGAAAGTCTCCGTGCCCAACACTTTCGTCGCCCACTGGGTGGAGACGCACTATCAGTCCCAGATCGCCTCAGCCGTGCGCCAGGAAACCGGATGGGAATGCCCCGTCATCGTCGCCATCGACCCCTCGCTGACCGGCGAACTTCGCAAGCACCAGCTCGACAGCCAGGCCCACATCGTCTCGCGGGCCAAGGAAGGCCTGGGGCGTCCTTCCGGCCCCGCCGAAACGCCCGCGCTTCGCTACAGCCTCAAGGACTTCGTCGTCGGGGCCAGCAACCGCCTGGCGTACTCAGCCGCCCTGGCCGTGACCGGCGGACAGAAGTCGCCCTTCAACCCCCTGTTCATCCACGGCGCCTGCGGGGTGGGCAAAACGCACCTGCTCCAGGGCATCTGCAACGCCGTCAACGCCCAGCGGCGGGGGAGCAGGAATTTCCAGTGGCGGTACGTCACCGGAGAGCAGTTCACCAACGAGTTCATCCAGGCGCTGCGACAGCGGAAGTTCGACGAGTTCCGCGCTCGTTACCGCAAGCTCGACCTGCTGGCCATCGATGATGTGCACTTCCTTGCCGCCAAAAAGGCCACGCAGGACGAGTTCCTCCACACCTTCAACGCCATTGACGCCGCCGGAAAGCAAGTGGTGATGGCCTCTGACGCCCCGCCCAGGATGGTCGGGGAGCTAAACGAGCAACTGGTCAGCCGCTTCACCGCCGGGATGGTCGTGCGAATCGAACCGCCCGAGCAGGCCACGCGGATGGAAATTCTCCGCCGTAAGGCCCGCGCGCTGCGAATGGACGTGGGCGACGAGGCACTGGAATACGTCGCCATGCACCTTCGCGGATCGGTGCGGGAACTGGAAGGCGCGCTGGTCAAGCTGGGCGCCCTGGCGGCAATAGACAACGGTAAGGTCACCGCCGATCTGGCCCGCCGGGGCCTGGCCGACCACCTCGCCCGCACCGATAGCGCCTTGACGCTGGGCGATATCGAGGCGGTGGTGGCCGCCTATTTCGGCATCACACCCGCCGATCTCCATTCCTCCCGTCGGACGCGCACCGTCTCGGTGGCGCGCATGATGGCCATGTTCCTGGCACGGCGGCACACGCAGATGAGCTACCCCGAGATCGGCCGGCATATGGGCAAGAACCACTCTTCCGCCGTGCTGGCGGTGCAGCGGATGGAGGCTCTCCTGGCCGACAGAGGCGAGCTTTCCTGGTTAAGTCCACTGGGGCGCAAGTCCGCCCCGGCCGAGGATCTGGTCAGGACGCTGGCCGAACAGTTCGTTTGATGTTCTCCGCCGCAGGGAGCGGCGGATTGATGGGTTCAAGGACGGGCGTCCGGGCACGGATGTCCGGACGCCGGAATTTTTTCGACCCGCCCCCGGTTATTAGCGGTGATACCCCCTGGTTTGTCCCCAGGAAGCCCCGTATAATTCCGTCGGCACGTCGTGGTTCCATCGCATCTCGAACACAGAAACCGATTGGTACACGGAATGGGGAAGAAAATGGCTCAACGGGTAAGAAAGACGGCCCTGGCCCATACGCTACGCACAAGGCATCGCCAGGCGCCGGCAAAAAGGAAGGTCGCTGTCTCTTCGGCGATACCCACCGGGACGTCCGGACAGTTGGCAGGGCAATTCACCAGCCTTGCCGTCGAACTGCCCAGCAGGCGTTGGCTGGAGCAGGCCGCCGGTTGCGCGTGATGAGCAGACCGGTGCGCCGCGAGCGGATCGGTCATTGCCCGCGTTGTCCTTCCCAGATCAGCTTGACGCGCAGCGGGACGCGGTCCGGCATCATTTCCACCGGCGGACCCTGTATCGCCTCCTGTACCTGCTGGTCGCTAAGGCGGTAGATCAGGATGGAATACCCGATATGATCGTCAGGTTCCCGATTTCGCAGATACGCGCTCAGCCGCGCCAGTCGCAGTGCAGAAAACAGGCCGACTGTATCCTGGAAGTTTGGGTCCCTCAGCAACGTCGCTTGCTGCTGCGGCGGGGCCATGGCCAATCTCTCGATATCGGGAAGAAGTTCCTGATAGCTCTTTTCGTAGATCCACGACCAAGGCCCAAAGGCGACGGTCAGGACCGATTGGAGCATAGTGGCGCTGATGCAATAGTATCCGCCCCTCAACGGCGCCACTGGCTTAACCTGGAAACGCCCCCCGGTGAAAAGGTCCCTATCCACGTAACCGGGAAGCCGCTCCACATTGATTCCGTAGTGCGTGGGGCTTCCGTTGCCGAAATAGGCCAGGTAAACAGGCGTGTTAGTCTGGTTGTTCAGTCCCCGCCGGTCCAGCCATTCCTTCAGGCCGGGGGTGTCCTGGCCCCAGTCAAGGGAGCTGTCAATCAGGTGGCGATACCCGCCTCGCGGTCCCCCGGCCAGGGGGTTGAAGTACGCCAGATAGTCCGGCCACATCCAGATGCATTCGGCTGCCAGGAAAACCATCGCCGCGACGATGACGATCTTAGCCAGGCGCTTCGGTGTGGTAAACCAATGTGCCGCCGCCCCGGCCAGAATGAACATCGGCGGATAGGTCGGCAGGATATGCCGATGGCCGATGTTCATCTTGCTGGTGATGGCAAAGACCCAGTAGACCGTCATCAGTATCCACAGCGGCGCTGTGCGGTATAGCCCCGCGCGGATCGCCTCGCCTCTACCCGGCCCGGACGATCCCCTCTTGGGTGACCAGGACGACCAGGCGCCCCCCGCCGCCAGCAGCAAGACCAAAAAGACCGCCAGGGAGGTCTTATAGAGGAAACAGTACGGGAAAAAACTCCGCCATCCATATAAACCGTACTCCCCGTTGAGGAACGAGGGGCGCGCCTGCGAGTATTTCAACACGTGCGACTGGCCGATGAGGAAACCCTCTGGCAACAGATGATGATTCGAGAGAGGCTCGATCACCGATTTGAAAGGAAAATCCCCTTGCAGATACTGGCTCCAACACAACTGCCCGGTCTCCTGTTGCTTGTCGGGCGGGGCGTCCAAAATCGAGTATCGTAATCCGTAAGAGACCCAGATTATGGCCCAGGTCGCCGCCGCGTGCACAACGATGGTCCCCAGGAAAATCAGCGCCTGCCGCCCGCGCCCGGTGACCTGACGGACTTTGCCAATAGCTATTTCCAAAGGCCGGCCCGAAAGCAGCCGCACGACGCACAGCAGCACCCCGATGGGCGCGATCAGCGGCGCGGACATCTTGGAGATAAACAGCAGCCCCATCGCCAGGCAACTGCCCGCCACTGTCAGGATGCTGACGCGGTGGAGCATTCGCCACAGGCAGCCGACAGCGGCCAGGAAGCACAACGACGCGGCCAGGTCGGAGGTTCCCAGGCTACCGTTGGCCAACATCGCGGCGCTAAAGACATAGAGAACCAGCGAGATCAACCCGCCGATGGGACCAAACAACCGCCGCGACCATCCGTATACCAGCAGGGCCAGGACCGAGCCGAGAACGGCGATCATCGCGCGACTCTGGCGCAGGAGCTTGTCGGCGTCGTTGCCCCAGTTGTACATGAAATCGTGCCCCACCTGCCATTCGTCCATCAGGCCAGGCGCCTGGCGGGGAAATGTGATATTCTCGAACAGGAACGGCAGCCCCATCCACCGCTGCGGCAGGTTACCGTTTTCCGGGTCGATGCGGTAATCGTTGTGGTGCCAGTAACTGTAGCCGGCGGCCAGGTGGACCGTCTCGTCGGAGGTGGCCGCTTTTTTGAGGATGCTGGAAAACGCCAGCGCCCAGAAGACCGCCGCCAACGCCACAGCCGCCGGATAACCACACCAGGCCGACTTGAGCCACTTGGATACGTTCATGTCATCCCGCAGGGTCTAGCGAAAACCGCTTCCTCTGTCCTCGATTCATCGTGACACATAGTAAGGCAACGCCCCCCCCGCCGCAACGGCCCCGGCGGCTAGGTGATCGCCAACCGGCTTGTTTACCGAGGTTTGTTTCACTACTTCAACAACTTGTCCTTGGTGGGTATGAGATCGGGTAGTAGTTCCGTGGGCGGACCGTAGAGGGCCTGTTGAACATCATGGTCGCTGAGCCGGTAGATCAGTAGCGAGTATCCCACATTGTCGTCCGGTTCGCGCGAGCGCAGGTACGCACAGAGCCTGCCCAGCCGCAGGTCGGCGAATTGTCGCAGATACTCCTGCCAAAGCGGTTCGGCCAGGGAGGCTCGGCCCTGATCGGACTTCATCATCTCGTCGATATCCCCCATAAGGCGCTTATAGGTTTCCTCATAATATACCGTCCAGCGCCCGATACGGTTGAGCGGAAGGACCGACTCCAGCACGGTGGCGCTGATGACGTAGACCCCTCCGCGGAGCGGCACGACGGGCATGGTCTTGATGTCCATGTCCACGAAACCCGGCAGTCGATGCGCCGTTATGCCGTAATAAGTCGGATTGCCGTTGCCGAAATACGACAGGTACACGGGAACCTGGTCTTGTCCGGTCAACCCGTGGCGATCCAGCCATAACTTGAGGCCGGGGACATCCTGGCCCCAGTCCAGGGAGCTATCCACCAGGTGGCGATGGGCGTTGCCGGGGCCGCCGACGAGTTGGTTGAAGTACGCCAGGTAGTGCGGCCAGGCCGTCAGCGATTCGGCGACATAGGCCAGCAATGCCGCCGACAGCAGCACGGAGACGAACCTTCCGCGACTCCACGCCTTCCACCACCCCGCCGCCGCACCGGCCAGTATGAATATTGGTGGATAAGTCGGCAGGATGTGGCGGTGGCCGATATTGAGTTTACTGGTGATGGCGAAGGCCCAGTAAACCGCCAGCAACACCCACAACGGGGCGGTTCGATAGAAACTATGCCGCGCCAATCGATCCGGATCGCTTGGGGGCTTCCTGACGACACGGCGCCAACCCACCAGCGCTGCCAGAGCCGCCAAAAGCAGGATCACGAACAACGACAGCGGCGTCTTAATCAGGAAGGCGTACGGGAAAAAGGTCCACCAGCCTCGCGCACTGTACTCACCGTTGAGGAAGGCCGCGCGGAACTGGGAGAACTTCAGCACGTGCGCGTGGCCGTGGAGATACGCCTCCGGCAACAGGCGATGGTCACGAGCGAACTGGATGATTCCCCGGCCTGTGATGGAGGCGGACATTACCTTGTTGAAGTTCTCGTCCTTTTGCGCCACCGCGGCGGGCGGGGCATTGTTCAGTTCCGCGTAGCGGAAACCATAGAAGGCCCAGATGATAACGTAGATGGCCGCGATGTGAAGGACGACCATACCCAGGTAGATCACGGCTTGGCGAACTAGTCCGCCAACCTGGCCGGCACGTACGAAAGCGACTTCCAGGGGCCGGCGGTTCAGTAACCGAATAACCAACAGGCACAGGCCCATCGGAACGATCAGCAGCGCCGACATCTTGGAGACGAACAGCGCCCCCATCGCCAGGCAACTGCACAGTATGGTGAAGATGGTCACGCGATGCAGCAGTCGCCACAGGCACCCCAATGCCCCTAGGAAGCACAGCGAGGCGGCCAGGTCGGAGGTCATCAGCGCGCCGTTGGCCAACAGGGCGGTACTGAAAACGCACAGGGTCAGCGACAACAATCCGCCGGCTGTCCCAAAGAGGCTCCGCGACCAACGATACACAACCGCCGCCAGCGCCACCCCCAGCAGCGCCACCATGGAGCGCCCCAAAAGCAACATGAGTCTAACGTCGTTGCCGGACTCGTAGAGAAACTTGTGCGCCAACATCCATTGGTCGTAATTGGGCGGGGCGTTTAGGTCCGGGAAGTTCCAGGACCCCGCCAGCAGTGGCAGCGCCATCCACCGCTGCGGCAGGATGCCGTTTTCCGGGTTGATCCGGTAATCCCCGCGCGTCCAGTAAACGTATCCGCCGGCAAGGTGGACCGGCTCGTCATAGGTGACGGACTTGTTCAAGACGCTGGTAACGGCCAAGGCAAAATAAGCCGCCAGCAGGATCACCACCGCCGCCGTCGCCGACCAGGGAGCCAGGATAATCCCCCTCCAGCCCCGCGGGCCGGGAGGTGTCATACTGGTGTTGCGTGGATTTCCGGCAATCGCCACGGAATCTTAATCCTCAAGATGCCTGCACATGCAATGAATACGATTGTACCTTCAATCGTACGGTTCTCCACCTGGCCGATATGGCGATGGTCCTCATTCCGGCGGATATTCCCGCGTGGCGTTGGCTTGATTTCATATCCGGCGGACTCCGTGGGGAAGATCAATCGTGCTATCTACCCCCCCGGTTGCGGTCCTGACATGCCGCACGCGCAGCAGGCCGTGGGGTGTGGGCACCGCGCCACAGGCCCATTCCAGTCCGGCTAGATTCGGCTCCACGCGTACCTCGGCGAAACCAGGCTGGACGGGCCGAATTCCCAGAACATGCTCGCTGAGCCAGGCGGTCGGACCGGCCGACCAACCGTGACAGAGGCTGTGGCGAAAACCCCTATAGCAGTGGTCGCCGAAATCCCCGTGAATGTCCTTCATGCCCTCGGGGACCAGGCGGTCGATCCCCGCCGCACCGGGGGTCCAGTCCAGGTTAAAGTCCTCCCAGAAGGTCGTCGCGCCCAGGTCCAGCATGGCCCCCCAATATTTCCGGATGACGGCCAGGCAGCCGGCGTAATCGCCGGCGGCGGCGCGGGCCTCCAGCACATAGTAACCATAGAACGTGGACAGTCGCGAGTACGGGTCAACCGCCAGTACGCGGCGGTTAACTTCCGTGGCATCGGCCAGGCCCGCTAGTACCGCCAAGGCATTGGCTTGCTTGCTGTTTCCCACAGCCGGGACGTACCGGCCAATCCGTTTCCTCGTCTCCAGACATTGCCCGGCGGCGGCGTTTTCACCGAGGTAGTCGCATAACCGCGCCCCCGCGTCCATCGCCATCGCCAACAGCGCATGGAGTCCCGCATGGATGGCCGCTTCATTTCCCCAGGAAGGCCAGTCCAGAAACCGCATCCCGTCTAGTGCCTCCCGTCCGTCTTCGCCCACGCGGCTGCGCAGCAGATCCATCAGGCCCAGAAGGTAGGATCGCTGGCGGCGGAGATATTCCATGTCGCCATTGCGCGCGTACCAAAAGTCCTGGATTAGTACCCACCAGATCGAATAGGAACTGATCCCATTCATCCAACCCGGCAGCTTCGTGGCGTCGCGGATTAAGTCCAGGCTGGCCGGGACGATGGGGTGGCCGCCGAAGACCGTGGCGACGACCGACGCCTCGGGATGCATGTCGCCGATCCATACCAGCCGGTCCCGCTTGATGCCGTCCCAGAGGAAATCCTGCATGCAAAGGTGCACGGTGTAGGCCCCGGTCCGCCAGATGCGGTTGAGCAACTCATCGTTGCACTCAAAGTCGCCTTGGTATTCCAAATCGCGCCAGAGCAGAACCGCCCGGACGGCCTTAATCTCTACCCAGGCATTTTCCCCCACCACTTCGATACGTACGAAGCGGAAGCCCGTATTGCCCACCTCAGCGCAGCCCAGCCAGGACAGCGGAACCATCAGGTCATGCATGGCGTGGTCATTGTCTGGAGCGCCCATCGCCTCGCCGGCGGATTCCCCAAACCGCACATGCACGGTGACGGGCTTGTTGTCGAGGGTGTTTCCAGTGATGATTTGTACCCCACCGTGTATTTCCCGCCCGAAGTCCAGCAGCAGGTCCGCGGACTTGCCACCCTGGTTTGCCAGGGTGCACAGGTCCTCGGCGCCAAGGACGGCCTGGCCGGGATCGTCGCGCAGCAGCGATTCGCTGTTCCGCGGCGCCGAAGGTTCCCCGCTTTGCCATATGATCCCGACAGGGGACAGGTAGCGGCGCTGGCGGGGATCGGGTTTTCCCCAAACATTCATATTCCTATGCGGCTCCTTTATGCTTTCTCATCGGCGGAACCGTCCACGGCCATCTCGCCCAGACCAATGGCTCAATCCCGGCGCGGCGGCGTGCGATCCTCGTAGCAACCCCGCCAGCCGTTCCATCGGATGGCCAGCAGGTCCTTGGCCATGTTCAGCGAGTCCTGGAACAGCTTGACGCGCGAGTCCGTGTCGATCCGCCAGGTGATGGGCACTTCGGCCAGCCGGTACCCGCGCCGCTGGGCGATGAAAAGCACCTCGGCGTCGAAGGCCATTCCGTCGAGCCTCTGGCAGGCGAAGAGGTCTTCGGCGACTGAGGCCCGGAAGCATTTGAAACCGCACTGGGTATCGTGAAGGCTCGTCAACCCCAGCATCCGCACCAGCAGGTTGAACATCCGCCCGATCCGCCGGCGCATCGGGCTGTCGATGACCTCCGAACCGGCGGCCTCGCGCGAACCGATGGCCACGTCCACACCCTCCAGAAGCGGGGGCAGGAAGCGGTTGACTTGTTCTATGGGCATCGAAAGGTCCGCGTCGCACAGGAAACGGAACGCCCCCGCCGCCTCCCGCATCCCCCGCCGAACGGCTAATCCCTTGCCACGACGGGCCTCGCGGATGACGCGGAGGTTGCCCGCGCGTGCGGCGAAGCCCTCGGCCACCTCGGCCGTCCGGTCGCAACTGCCGTTTTCCACCACCAACACCTCTGCCGTGTACGGCTGGGTGGCCAGGAACGCCAACACAGCCTCCATGGTCGCCGGCAGGCGCCGCTCCTCGTTGTGTGCCGGGATGATGATCGAAAGGAAAACTCCGCCGAGGGGCTTGTCGCGCGATAATGTGTTGGACGGACCGGAGGTTTCCAATGCGTCTCACTTTGATAAAGGCCGATGGCTCCGTCTCCATCGGCCGGATGATGGGACTATCTTAACGCCCCGCCCGCCGGGGGAGCAAGAACGCGCGCCTGGATTGCATGCGGCTCTGTCCCACCGCCAGCAAGTCTCGTGGGGCACGTTGGTTCTGAGCTGCCAGGCTCGCCTTCCGGGCCGGAAGGCCCAGGCGTGCGGGATATTCTTTCGGAAAATAACCCCATGTGTCGTCCCTTGGGGACTGGGTATTTCCTGACGCCCTTGGTCCTGTCCCTCAGGGACGGGCTACAAATCTTCCGTCCCTATGGGACGAACGGTAGGCTGGCGGGGCTTCTTAATCGACCTCGATATCCAGGGCGATGTCCACCGCGCCGGCGGAGTGGGTCAGCGCCCCCACGGAGATGCGTTCCACGCCCGTTGCGGCGACCTCGGCGACATTGGCCAGGGTGATCCCGCCGGAGGCCTCCAGGTCCATGCGGCCCTTCAAGCCGGCCTGGTCGCGCATGGCCACCGCGGTGCGAAGGTCGCCGGCGGGCATGTTGTCCAGCAGGATGATGTCAACCGGCAGGGTCAACGCCACCTGGAACTGCTGGAGGCTATCGACCTCCAGCTCGATAAAGGCCCGCTCGCCCAGGTAGGGACGGATACGTTCCAGTTCCCTTGCCGCGGCGGTGATTGGATCGCGGCCTTCGGCCCGGGCCAGGACGGCAAGGTGGTTGTCCTTGATGAGGACCGCGTCGTAGAGGCCGCGTCGATGGTTTTTCCCGCCGCCGGCGCGGACGGCATAGCGTTCCAGTTCTCGCCAGCCGGGGGTGGTCTTCCGCGTGTCGTAAACCTGCGCGGCAGTCCCGGCAACGGCGGAGGCGTATTCCCGCGTGGTGGTGGCCACACCGGATAACCGCTGGAGAAAGTTCAATGCCACCCGCTCTGCCGCCAGCATTCCACGGGCCGGGCCGCTCCAGACCGCCAGCAGTTGACCGGCCCCCGCGCTGTCGCCATCGGGGGTGTGGGGCGTCGTGCGGAGTTCCCCGTCGTAGGCTGCGGCCACGGCTTCCAGCAGCGCCCCGCCGCAAAAGACCATCGGCTGGCGCGCGACGAAGCGGCCGACCGCGTGGACCTCCGGCGGCAGGATCGCGCTGGTCACGTCGCCGCTGCCCAGGTCCTCGTCGCGGGCCATCTCCAGCAGCCGCCGGAGGTTGGCCCGCTCTCTCATGCCGGGTTGTATGGCCATCGTCTCTCCACGTCTGTCATGCCCGACAATCGGGGTAGGATACCGGACGGCGGGGCAATTGTCGATTGCCGCTCAGTCATTCCCAGTTTCTTTTTAGCCGCGAACAGACACGAACGAACACGAACAAAGAAATTAAGAGATTCAAAAAGTTCGCGGCGCCGTTTTGGGCCACCAAGTGGGCTTCGACCGTGAGCTCAGCCGAACGGTTTGCGTGTGTTCGCGGCTAATAAATAGTGAGGATGAGTCAGGGATTGTCCCTGTTGCACATTGAGAACGTTCGGCTAAGATAACGCCGCTCCTGGATCGCATAAAAGTTTAACGCCAACAAAAACACGGGTCCGATAAAAGGAAGGAAAACGATGTCAACGAAGATCAAGGCAATCAAGGCTCGCCAGATACTGGATTCGCGCGGCAACCCCACGGTGGAAGTCGACGTGGTCCTCAAGAACGGCGTGCTCGGCCGGGCGGCGGTACCCTCGGGCGCCAGCACGGGCGAGAACGAGGCCGTCGAACTGCGCGACGGCGATAAGAAGGTTTACCTGGGCAAGGGCGTACTCCAAGCCGTCGGTCACGTCAACAAAGAGTTGGCTAAGCTGGTGGCCGGAATGGACGCCAACGACCAGGAGGCCATCGACCGCGCGATGATCGACGCCGATGGGACGCCCAACAAGAGCCGTTTCGGCGCCAACGCCATCCTGGGCGTCTCGCTGGCGGCAGCCCGCGCCGCGGCCAACGCCGCCGGGCAGAACCTCTACCGATATCTTGGTGGCGACGACGCCGTCACGCTGCCGGTTCCCATGCTCAACATCCTCAACGGCGGAAAGCACGCCGACGGCACNNGACTTCCAGGAGTTCATGGTCCAGCCCTGGGGCGCCGAGACCTTCTCCCAGGGACTGCGGATGGGAGTGGAGGTTTTCCACGCCCTCAAAAAGGTCCTCAAAAGTCGCGGCTACAACACCTCTGTCGGCGACGAGGGCGGATATGCCCCCAGCCTGCGGAGTAACGACGAGGCCCCCGAGCTGATCTGCAAGGCCATCGAGGAGGCCGGATACAAGCCCGGAAAGGACGTCTGGATCGCCCTGGACCCAGCCGCCAGCGAACTGGCCAACGCCGCCAAGGAAAAAGGCAAGAAGGGATACTGCTTCTTCAAGAGCGACCCCACCCGCATCGCCACCAGCGACGAGATGATCGACATCTGGGAAAAATGGGTGGCCAAGTACCCCATCCGCAGCATCGAGGACGGCCTGGCCGAGGATGATTGGGCCGGCTGGGCCAAACTCACCAAGCGGTTGGGACAGAAGGTGCAACTGGTCGGCGACGACCTGTTCGTCACCAACATCCAGTTCCTCCAGCGCGGGTTGGATGAAAACTGCGCCAACAGCATCCTCATCAAGCTCAACCAGATCGGCACGCTCAGCGAGACGATCCAGGCGATCGACCTGGCAATGAGCAACGGGTGGACGGCCGTCGTGTCCCACCGCAGCGGCGAGACCGAGGACACCACCATCGCCGACCTGACGGTGGCCAAGAACACCGGACAGATCAAGACCGGTTCGGCCTGCCGGACCGACCGGGTATGCAAGTACAACCAGCTCCTGCGGATCGAGGAAGAACTGGGCGGCCGGGCCGTCTATGGCGCGGCAACGTGGAACAAGGATTGACGTGAAGGAAAACCGCTACAATTGGCTCTTCGCCGCCGGCAGGCTGATTGGTTTCGTGACCCTGGCCGCTCCGGCGATTCTCATCCTGGCTGGATTGGTGCTGCTTCCGGCCTACGCGCGGTGGCAACACGCCGAATACGAGAAGGAATGCCTCGCGACGGCCTGCCGGGAGAGCGCCGCGATGATCACCGCCCAGCAGCGCCTGATCGAGGACCTGCCGGACAACGAGGTGCTCACCAAGCGATTGGCGATGGCGCAGGGGGAGCTTTCTCCCGAAAACGAGCACGTCTCATCCACCGGCGATCGCCCGCTCCGCCCCCCGCCGGATGTGATCCCGCCGATCCATTATCCACGCCCCGCTCCGCCCAACGACGTCCTGATGCGGGCCTCCGTCCGGCTGGCCAATCCCGCCACGCGCCGCGGGCTTCTTTTGTTGGCTTGTGGATGCATGCTGACGGCGATGTTCCTCTTCGCCCCGCCCGACCGCCGAAGGGACGATGGGGACGACATCGCTACCGCGTAAGCGGAGACGCTAGGGGTTTCCTCCGGTGGGGCGGGAAACGACAGCCAAGCGGGTTAGTCCCGCAGTTCTACGTTCCAGTAGGCCGCGTCGAGGAACTGTTTCCAGGAGGCGTATTTCTCGCTGGTCAGGTGCAGCGTCACCACGGGCGACCGCTTGGGCTTGACCGGCTCGACGATCAGCGTCATGTTGGCCTCGTAGGGAAGCCGTCCGCCCTTGCGAACATTGCAACGCACACAGCAGCAGACGATGTTGGTCCAGTGGGTTTCCCCGCCCCGGCTGCGCGGTACGACGTGGTCCAGGCTCAGTTCGGAGGTGGGGAATTTCTTCCCGCAATACTGGCAGCGATTGCGGTCGCGGGCGTAAATGTTCCGCCGCGTGAACTTCACGGGCGTCCGGGGAAGGCGATCGTAGGACAGCAGGCGGATGATCCGCGGCACGGCCAGCTCGAACCGCACGCAGCGAATCCACTCGTGATGCTCCCGCTCATATCGTGCGCGAAACTCGCTGACCTCTCTCCAACTCTCGAAGTCATAAGCGGCGTAACGGTCGTCCTCGACGGAAATGATCTCCGCCAGGGCCTTGAACAGCATGCACATCGCCCGCCGGGCCGTGATGATGCGAACGGCGGCGTAGTGCTTGTTCAGCACCAGCACATTGCTGTCCAGGGCACTTGGACCGGCTGCGAACATGGTCAGCAATTCCTCTCTGGACGGGCGCCCAACGGACCCCGGCCCGCCGGCTGGACCTCACTATAACACATTTCCACCGGTGTGCAACCGTCCTGGAAAGTTCAACGGGGTTTTTCAATTCTTGTTGTCTTGTCGCGCAAGACCGCCATGGCGAAACCCTCGATAACCGGACCGGCAGCGGGGTTAGCGGACCGAAACGTCCTGGAGCTTGAGATGCGTCTTGCGAGACTTGAATTCAAGGGTAAAGCCGGGAGCTTTCAGCGAGACGTCTCCGGTGGAAGATTTCTTCAGTTCAACGGCCCCGGAAAGCTCCGAGCGGCAAAAGACACTCAGGAACAGCGCCCCGCCCGCCACACCGGCAGAGGCGTGGAGCATCCGATCCGTCCGCTGCGCGTCGATCGCCCGCGAATCCTGGGTGACGGCCAGGTCCATCGTGCCGCCCAGCCAGTAATACAACCTAGCCTGGCGACCCACGATTTGTCCGGTGGCGATCGAAGCGTCGGGGAGGATCTCGCCGGGCGTGTGCCACAGCAGGTCCAACTTCTCAGGCACGCTGTTGCGAATCTCGTCCAACACCACAAGCGCCCTACCGTCCCGGGTGGCGGGGTCCAGGACCATGACCAGGTGGCGGATGAATCGGACGCTGTCTCCGCAGGCGGTCTCGGCGTCGCAGGCGAGCCAGCGAAAGTCCTTGCCCTCACGGGCTTCGAGGATTTCTCCACGGGCGTCGATCTGGTGGTCCCGCTCGGCGACGATGATGGTGTTGTGGGCGCGAGCCTGAACCTGGTAAAGCCCGCCACGAGCTTCGGAATAGTATTCCCTTCCGTGCGGCGCCGGACCAAGATCGTGCAGGAGCATTTCGCCATCGACCTGGAGTTGGATGGAGTTCATGTCGCGCTGGGAATGGTTGGCTGACAGGTCGCCGCACTTGGCGGCAACGTAGAAACCGGGCCTGGGCCAATGGTCTGCTATCGCCGCCCACCCGATTTCGTGGTAGACCTTGACAACCTCCAGGTCCGCCGACGGCGGCGTCGCAAGGTCCGTCGGGCGGAACAACATCGCAAGGCCCGGCGCCGACCATCCGCTAGCGCTGGCATCGCGATGGAAGGCGAAGGTGTCCAGCCACCAGGCGACCTGTTGGCTGCCGAAGTGTTTCACCAGGAGGAACAAAGCCCCCCACAAAGGCACGCCCGGATAGTCGCCAAAGCTGGCCGATTGGCCGTTGGGCGTGAAATAGATCGGGAACAGCCCCGTGGCGTCCATGCCGCGGTGGTGGAAGATCCGTTTGTCGTCGAGCAAACGCCCCGCCGCCTCGCCCAGCAGCAACACATAACGAATCGCCGCCCCCCAATAACCGATGCCTTCGTCCCATCCGCCCTCGCGGCCCAGGGCGTCGAAGAAATGCTTCAATCCGGTGGTCGCCAGGTCATAGGCCTTCTGGCCAAGCGGTTCCTCGTCGGCCAGCGCCAACCCTGCCAATCCGCAACCGGAGTTGACTACCGCGTTCCAGTTGTGGTAACAGGCATGCCACCAGGCTTTCTGTCGCACGGCCTGGATATATGGCTCCAGTGCCTTGTGCCTGAGGGCCTGGAGCGTCCGCAGGCGATCGGCCTCTTTCAGGTCCTCCCATAACCAGTCCAGTCCGACGACGGCCCCCACGGCTGCCTCGGCGGTACACTGGTCGGCCAACAGCGGGGCATTACAGGGGTCAGTCCAGGTACTCCAACCGATCAGGTTCTTGAGTTCCTCTATGGCCCGATCCCGGTAGGCGGGATTACGATCGATGTGGTGGGCGATCAGCAGGTCGATGATGCGCCCCTGAGCGGTGCGAGCGGCGTGCAGCGCCGAGTCCCAGCTTCCATGCTGCCATAAGGACCGCCACTGGACCTCCCTGATGGGAGCCGATTCCAGGATCAATGCGCACCGGCTCCGCAGCGACTCATAGATGCCGTCAAACGGCTTGCGGCCGATACGGTCGCCAAGGGCAACCAACTCCTGTCTGCTTGCCAAAATCCCGCGTCTCATGGGTTCCCATGTGGTTTTCGGGCACACTCGGCCCTGCGGTGACAACATAGATAGTCACGGGAAGGAATTCAAGAACCCGCCGCCTTGCCAAGAAACGATTGACCCTCCCGTAAGGGTAGACCTATCATTCGTTTGCGGCCGGGCCAGGTTGGTTCAACACCGTCCGTTAGAAAGGAATCTTCGCTTCGTGACTTCCCCACAACACCAGGCCATCGAAGACAACGAACTCCTGCGACGGTATCTCGACGGCGACACAGAGGCTTTTGCGGCGCTGATGAACCGCTATCAGAGGGAACTGTTCAACTTCCTGGCCCGCTTCACCGGAGACGCGATCCTGGCCGAGGATATTTTCCAGGAAACTTTCCTCCAGTTGCACCTCTCTGCCGCGACCTTCGACACCACCAAGCGACTGAAGCCCTGGCTGTTCACCATCGCCGCCAACAAGGCCCGCGACGCCATGCGCAGCCGCATGCGCCGCCGCACCGCCGCCCTGGACGCCACCGTGGCGGGCAGCCACGACGAGGCAACCACCTACGCCGACCTCATGCCTGCAAATATCCCCTCCCCGGATGAATCCGCACTGAACCTTGAGGACCGCCAGGCCGTACGAAAGATCATAGAGGAGATGCCAGAGAACCTCAGGTTGGTGTTGTTGCTGAGTTACTTCAACGAATTGCCGTACAAGGAAATCGCCGAGACGCTTGGCGTGCCCCTGGGCACGGTCAAGTCAAGGCTGCATGCGGCGATTCGCTGGTTTGCCCTGCGGTGGAAGACTCTGGCGGAGAAGCATAAATGAGTGAACAAAGGCGACAAGACGAAGCATTGCTGATGGATTTCCTGGCGGGCCATTGCGACGAAGCCGCCGGGGACATCCGCCGGCGCCTGGAGCAGGACAGCCAATTCCGTGCCCTGCATGACGACATCGCTAACGCCCTGGCGGGAATGAGGTTGGCGGGCGAACTGGAGCCCCCGGCCGACCTGGCCGCCCGCGCGATGCGGCGGATCGACCGCCACCGCCGGACCGAGGCACTGGTCGCCCGTGAGGAACTTCACCGCCGCAGCTTCTTCCGCCCGACGTTTTCCATGCGCGAGCTGGCTGCCGCAGCCGTGGCAGCCGCCGTTCTGGTCGCGGTGTTCCTGCCCTCCATGTACCAGGCCCACCGCCAAGCCGCGGCGGTTTCTTGCGCCTCCCAGCAGGGCCAACTTGGCGCTGGCATCAGCCTCTACACCGAGGCCAACGGCGGTTTCCTGCCCTCCGCCTCCGCGCCCCAGGGACGCTGGCTGCCCGCCGACGGTCAAGGTGCCGCCAGTAATTCCTCCGGACCGTTCAAGCTGGTCTCCGCCGGTTATGTACCACCGGTAACTTTCCAGTGCCCCGCCGTCACCGGCGGTTCCCCCGCCGGATTCGCCCTCCAGGCGGGAATGAACGACTTCCCCACCGGTAAGTTCATCAACTACTCCTATCAGCACACACTGGGCGGGGATGGGATTTGCCTCAGCAACCCCATCCTGGCCAACGTTGCCCAGGATATGGCCATCCTGGCCGACGAGACGCCGATGTTCGTCGATGGGCGATTCCGCCCCGATCACCTCAACGCCACGGATTCGCCCAACCACGGCGGAACCGGACAGAATGTCCTGTATTTGGACATGCACTCCCAGTGGGCCGACAGCCCCACCGTCGGCGTGGGCGGCGACCACATCTACCTGGTCAAGGGGATCAACAACTACCGCGGCGACGAGGCCCCCTCCGAACCGACGGACTCCTTCCTCCTGCCAAGCTTCACCGGCGGAAAGTGATACAGCCTGCTTCTGGCGTATCGGACCAAATTCGGGGAGATCGTTGGAATGGCCTCCGGCCGGCCTCCTCGTGATAACTTGATTTGCCAGTCGCACGAGAAGAACATCGAGAGCATGAGCCAGGGCGACCTACGAATCATACCCTTTGAATCCACGTGGCAGACCAGCCGGACGTCGCTCTAAGTTTACTGGGCCTGCGTCGGCTGCTGAGAGTTTCCGCGGCCCTTGATTACCCTGCTGCCGTATCGCCTGGCCACGTTCATCAGCTTCACGACGGCAAAGAGGCAGAAGGCGACGATGATGAAGTCCACCATCGTGTTGATGAACATCCCGTAGCGAATGGCCACTGCCGGGGTGACGACCTTGCCGGCCCCGTCGAGGACGGCGGATTTGAGGACTACCTGAAGGTCAGAGAAGTCCTTGCCGCCCATGATCCAACCCAGGACGGGCATCGCCACGTCGTTGACCATGGAGGTGACGATCTTGCCGAACGCCGCTCCCACGATGATGCCCACGGCCATGTCGATGGCATTGCCTTTGACCGCGAATTCCTTGAACTCCGACAACAGCTTCATACGGTTTTCCTTTCCCGCCTGGCGGCGACATATGTTTGTAGCCGCCCGCCGCCGGCTTNNCTACCTGCTACCTGCTACGGTTTCCGCCTCCGCCTCGCGGATGGTTTCGCCGGGGGCGGCCATGCCGGTATGATGTCGTCCGCCGTGCGGCGTATTGGGAGATCGGATGACCAGCGAGGTCAAACGTTGGCTGGTGTTGCCTGCCGGGTTGGTGATGCTGCTGTGCCTGGGTACCGCGCAGGCATGGAGCGTTTACGTCGCGCCGCTCCAGAGGCAATACGGCCTAAGCTCGTTTGAGACCCAACTGGTCTTCACCACGGCCACGATGGTCTTCTGCCTGTTCATGATCGTAGCGGGGCGTTGGCAGGACCGGTTCGGTCCCCGCCCCGTCGCCTTGGCCGGTGCGTTGCTGGTGGGCGCGTCCTATGCGATCACGTATCTTGCCGGCGGGCGGTATTTTTTCCTCTGGCTGGGCATGGGGGTGTTCTGGGGCCTGGGCAGCGCGACGACATACACCTGCCCCATCGCCACTGCCGTCAAGTGGTTCCCCCGCCATCGCGGACTGGTCGCCGGCCTGTCGGCGGCGGCATATGGGGCCGGTCCCATCGTCGTACAGGCCATCGCTCAGCCGTTGCTGGACCGCCGCTGGCCGGTGCTGAGCGTCATGGGATTCATCGGGGCCGTCTACACGCCCCTGCTGGTGCTGAGTGCGTTAGCGATGGCGACCCCGCCGCCGGTTGACCATCACGCAAGCGAGGTGGCCTCCTTCCGCCGCCGGTCCCTGTTGGCCGACCGGCGATTCTGGATCCTGTTTTTCGGGATGCTTTGCGGCACGTTCCCATACCTGCTGGTGATGGGCAACGCCAAGCTGATCGCCGAGGCGTGGCGGGTCTCTGCCGCGGTGGGACTGGCGATTCCGGCGCTGGCGGTGGGCAACTCCGTGGGACGCATCTTCTGGGGCTACACGCTGGACCGCCTCGGTTCCGCCGCGGCCATGCGAGGCGCGCAGATAATCCTGATCGTTTGCGCCGCCGCCCTTCTTACCGTGCGAGGCAGCGAGGCGGTCTTTCTGATCGCCGCGGCGGGCATCGGGTTCTGCTACGGAAGCAACTTCGCCATCTATCCGGGAACCATCGCGCGGGTTTACGGGCCGCACCTACTCGGCTCGATCTATCCGCTGGTGATGGCCGCCCAGGGAATCTCCTCGATCGCTCCATCCATCGGGGGGCATTTGCGCGACCTGACGGGCAGCTTTCAGCCGGGCGTTATCGTGTCACTATGCGTCGCCGCCGCTGGCCTGATCCTTACAACATTCCTCAGATGGGGCACATGGAAACGACATGGGGACTTCTAGGCTTGTAGGGCGTTCAACTATTGTTGCACGCGCAATCCGGTCTGACATAACCATTGCGCGAGCTACAAGGCTTCGGTAAGCTCAGCCGAACCGTAGCACGCACTACATAACTCGCGCAATCCTGAAATTCGTGTGATCATTCGGGCCTTACAAATTCCATCGATCCCGGTTGGTCGGCCCGGCCTATCCATTCCGCTCCGAACTTTTGCCCATCTGCCGCAATGCCACTTATACGAAGCCGTGAGGAGCCTGTCTTGGGCCTTCCTAAATCCTCCCCGTCCCGTTATGTTCTTGCTGGCGGAGATCGGCACGCTAACTGGAGAAAACCATGGCATGGATATGGCTGCTGCTGTCGGGGCTGGTGGAGATCGTCTGGTCGGTAAGCCTGAAGTTCGCCAACGGTTTCACAAAACCCTGGCCGACGGTCGTCGTCATCGTATCCGGCCTGGTCAGTATGGCTTTGCTGTCGCTGGCGCTTCGCGGAATATCCATGGGGACGGCATACGCGGTCTGGGCGGGCATCGGCGCGGTGGGCGTTGCCGTCACGGGGATGATCCTGTTCGGTGAGTCCAGGGAGGCGCTGCGGCTGCTTTCCATCGCGGCCATCATCGCCGGCATCGTCGGACTGAAACTGACGGCGAGTTGAAGCAAAGTAGTGTGAGAAAATTGTATGGTGTCCACGAATTCTCGGATTCTGAGACAGGGAGATTGTCATGCCTCCGTTCTGGGAAAACATAGTAGCAGGTGTGGTTATTGCGATCGTAAGTGCCCTTGGAAGTGCAATCGTGACTGTTCATCTGGCTTTCCGACGGTTTCGCGCCGAGAAGTGGTGGGAGAAGAAGGCGGAAGCTTACTCGCGGACAATAGATGCACTCGTAGCATATAAATGTGCATTGGCGGATCACTTGGGAGTCTTTGGGGCTTCTGGAGATCGGGAGGCGGCCCAGTTTCGCCAGGCCACAGTGGATATTATCAAATGTGCGAACACAAGCCGCGTCTTCATTTGCACGGAAGCGTCGAAGAGACTCAGGGCGGTTGTGGCTCACATAGGGGACATGCATAAGAAGCTGGAAAGCAGCGAATCGGAAGAAGTTGTGTCCAGTTGCAAGAGTCAAATAGAGGTTGTTGACGCCTTTCTCGACGATATCGGAGATACCGCAAGATTTGATCTGCATGTATAGGTCACCATACAGGAAAGTTGCGAGTGTAACCCATTGTGCGGCAGGTGGCATGGCCAAATGATTGGTGCCACCCCCAANNTACTTGGGGGTGAAAAGAACCGCACCTCCAAGCTCCGCGTTGCTTCACTTGGGTGTGGCACATGGCGAGAAAATATTATGGTGTTCACGGACTACTCGGCGGATTTGGGATTCGGCGGCGGTGACAAGCCCCGGAGCGACCGGCATTGAAAGCCATACATGACGTCTCCGATCACGGATCGCCGCGGCGCGGCCGGCATACCTGGCTGGCGCTGGGCCTGATCCTCATTCTGGCGGCCGTCGGATACGGGTTCCTGTGGGAAGTCGACAAGACGCCCTATTCGGCCCACTCCGACTTTATCTCCGAGCACATCTCGACCAAGCAGGTGCTCTACGATTCCATCCAACAAGGCCGGGGGATCCCCTTCTGGCGCAGCGACCAGTTTTCCGGTTACGCCGGGCTGATCAGCCCCCAGTCGCAATTTACCTACCCCCTGCATTTCCTGTTCTGCCTGCTTCCTCCCCTGGCGGCGGCGGGACCGACGTTTTGGCTGCACTTTTTGGGGGCGGGGTTGGCGTTCTACGCAGTCGGCGCGTCGCTGGGGTTGGGCTTTGGGCCGCGGGTGACGATGGCGGTGGCGGGGATGTTCGGCTTCAAGCTCATCATCGCCACCTACGCCGGCTGGCTGCCCAACATACCCATCCTGATCTGGTTTCCCGCGCTGTTCGCTGCCGTTTTCTACCTGGTCCGCCGGCCCGGGCTAGGCTCGTCGCTGCTGGTGGCGCTGGCGGGGGTGATGTGCCTCCATTGCGGCCATCTACAGTTGTTTTATTACTCGGCGGGGTTCCTCCTGGTGTATGTGGCCATCGCGTTGGCAGGTTACGCCCGCGCCAGGCAATGGGCGGATGTAGGACGAACTGCCGGCTGGCTGGCAGCGGGCGGGGCGCTGGCCGTGGGCGGGGCGGCGTATCTGCTGATTCCCCTGGCCGCCGAGGCGAGCCTGGTATCACGAAGCCAGACGGTTTACGAATTCTTCCTGGGCAATCACGCCATACAGCCCAAACACTTACTGACGTTCCTGTATCCTGAGGCGCTGGGCAGCCCGCTGGACCACACCTACAAGGGCGACGAACTTTGGGAGGACGTGGCCTACTTCGGGCTTATTCCCCTGGCCTTGGCCGCCGCGGGATCCGTGCTGGGTTGGCGGCGGAAGCCTACTCGCTACCTGCTGGGCGGGTTTGCGGTTTCCCTGCTGCTGTCGATGGACACGCCGGTGCTGCGGCTGCTGTTTGACTTCCTGCCGGGTTTCAGGCTCTTTCGCATCCCCGCGCGGTTCCTGTTCCTGACGGCGTTTTTCGGCCTGGCTTTGGCGGGGATCGGCATGGAGGAAATCATCGAGCGCCTGCGCCGCCGGCCTGGGCGGGGGAAACTGGCGACTATTCTCACCGTGGCGGCTGTTTCCCTTATCGCCGTCGAGGGGATGTACTACGCGCGGCGATACATCACCATGGCCGGCCACGAACTAGCCGTACCGGATACGGGCTATCGCCGTTTCCTGGCCGCCGATAAAGATCTCTACCGCGTGGCCACCGTGGCCCGAGCGACGGTCAGCTACGGCTGGGCGGCCCCGATGGGCATGCAGTTGATCAACGGCAACGACTCGTTCAACTATCGGCCGTACCAACTCTACTTCGAGCTGCTGCACTGGGGCGAGATCCGCCGCACCATCGCCCGTGCCTGGTACGACCTGGTAAACGTCTCCCAGGTCCAGGGGGCCTACCGCCTCAACGTACGCGGCGACCTGATGGACGCATTGAACGTCAAATACCTCATTGCCCCCGTCCCGCTGGAGTTCCCCGACGGGCAGTTCGAGCAGGCCGCCGTGTTCCGTAACCAGCCGCTCTTTGTCCTCTATTCCGGCTCGCAACGCGCCGACCTGTGGCTGTACCGCAACAGGCGATTCCTGCCCCGTGCCTTCTGGGCCGGCCAGCTTGTCCCCGCCGGAGATACCGAGGACCAGATCGTCGAGGCGGTGCGCCGAAGCGACCTGCGAAGCCAGACGGTTGTCTGCCCCAACGGGGGTGCGCTTCCGCCCTCAACGGCGTCACCGGCGGACAGCGCCACGGTGGAGGCCTTCGCCCCGGGACGGTTGACCATCTCAACTGCCAACGCCCAGGAGCGGTTCCTGGCCGTCAGCGAGGTCTGGCACGGTGGATGGCGAGCGACCATCGACGGCAAGGTGGTCCAGGTGTACCGCACCAATCTGGCCATGCTGGGCCTGGCCATCCCGGCAGGGGAACATCGGATCGAATTGGTTTTTCAGCCGCTGCGATGGAGACTTTCCCTGGCCATCAGCCTGGCGGCGGCTGGTGCGTTTCTGGCAATGATATGCGTCTGGGTAGTGGCACGGCGAGTCGCGAGGCGGCGTCAGGTTCCCAGCAGCCGCCGGTAAAGGGCCTCGATGCGATCGACCATGCGGTTGTGGTCGAACATGATTCGGCATTTTTCCCTTCCCGCGTCGCCGAGCCTCTGACGCAGTGGCGGGCAGGAGGCGAGGGTTTCGATGGCCAGGGTCAGCCCCGCGACATCTCCGGGCGGTAGCAGGACGCCAGTATCGCTATCGACGACCTCCCGCGCGCCGTCGATGTCGAAACTCACCACGGGTTTGCCCGCCAGCATCGCCTGCGGCAGGGCGCGTGCCAGGCCCTCGCGCAGTGAGCAGTGAACCAGGATATCCGTGGCGGCCATGACGGTTGGGATGCGTTCGGGGGGCAATAGTCCGGTGAGGTGAAACCGCTTCGACAGGCCACGACGGGTGATATCCTCCTCGATGCGCCCCCGAAATCGGCCGTCGCCCACCAGGCAGAAGTGGACGCGGGGATCGCTAATCTCCGCGGCCGCCTCCAGGAGAAATTCGTGGCCCTTCAGTTCCGCCAGGCGGGCCACCTTGGTGACCAGGACCGCATCGGCGGGCAGGTTCAACTCCGTTCGCAAGGCCGTTCCGCCGGCCCCGGCCTCCAGGAAGGGCGCGACCTCCATGCCGCTGTAGATGGTCTCAAACTGCCCGGCCCGGCCTACCCCGGCAGCCAGCGCCGCTGCCGTCATAGCTTCGGCCACCGAGATGATCGCGTCGCTACGGGCGGCGGCGGACCTCTCCAGGGTTGTATATAGCCAGTTCCGCCATCGCGGCTGGTGGGGATGAAATGGCAGGCCATGGATGGTGTGGACGATCTTCATCTCCCCCACCTTGGCGGTGGCACGGCGGGCAATGATACCCGCCTTGGAGGAATGGGAGTGCATCACCTGCGGATGGACTTCACGCAGTACCGAAACGATGTCGCGATACGCCTCAAGGTCGCGCCATGGGTGTATCTCCCGCCGCAACGATTCCAGCACGATCAGCCGGTACGCGCCGCGGCGGGCACGGGTCATCAGCTCACCCTCCGGCCCCAGCGCGGGACCGGTGACCAGCGTCACGTCGTGACCGCGGGCGGCCAGGCCCTCGCAGGTCAGGATGGTGTTCTCCTGCGCCCCGCCGAGGATCAGCCTTGTGATAACGTGGCAGATTCGCATATCCCCATCGTCACGATTGAATCGCCACGGGTCAAGGTGATGTTTGACAGGTTCACTTGCGGGGTGGACTGGCCCTGCGCGTCGTCCCGGCGTATTCTGTCTGGCGGCGTGGACGGATCGCGCGTTGGTGAAAACGGCAGGGACTTTCCGATACTCTTTTAATGGACGAAACAGAACACCGCGAGAGGGAGCATTTTTTCGCCGCCGCCAAGATGGTGGCCGGCATTACGATCCTGTCGCGCATACTGGGGATGTTGCGCGACATCGCCATCGCCTCGCTGGGCGCCAAGCGGATCACCGACGCGTTCGTCTTCGCCTTCCGCATACCCAACCTCTTTCGCCGGCTTTTCGGAGAAGGCGCGCTGGCGGGGGCGTTCGTGCCGGTCTTCACGGAAACCGCCCGCAAGGACGGCGCCCCAGGTGCGGGCAAGCTCCTGGCCAACGCCATGGGCCTGCTGGCTGTATTCCTGGCGGTCCTGACGGTGGCCATTAGCGGCGGGATCGTCGCCTACGGTTGGGGGCAGCGGCTGTGGGGAGTCGGACTTTCCGGCGACGACGCCAATCGCCAACTGTTGCTGACGATGACGTTGGTCATGCTGCCCTTCATGATAAGCACATGCCTGCTGGCGCTTGCGTCGTCGGCGCTGAACTGCCAAGGGCATTTTTCCTATCCGGCCTTTGCCCCTTGCGTGCTGAACATCTGCATCATCGCGGCAGCCTGGTGGGTGGCCCCCCATTGGAGCGGAGACCGCGCCCACCTGCTGGTCATTTCCGCCAGCGTGACGGCAGCCAGCGTGCTGCAACTGGCCGGCGTGCTATGGGTGATGAAGGCGCACGGCCTGCCCATCGTCCCGTTTCTTCGCCCGATCCATCCGGGCATTGCGACGATGCTTCGCCTGATGCTGCCGACCGTCTTGGCGCTGGGATTTCCGCAGTTGTCCTCGTTCTTTGAGGGCTGGGTGATCTGGTTTTTCACGGCAACTCCGGAACGGCCGACCATCGAGTTGTTCGGGCGGGCGGTCGAACTGCCCCTGCATGAGGGCACGCAGATGCACGTCTACAATGCCAGCCAACTGTACCAGTTCCCCATGGGCGTGCTGGCTATTTCACTGGGCGTGGCGGTGTTTCCACTGCTGGCTCGGTATGCCGCGCGCGGCCAGATGCAGAATCTGCGAGACGGCCTGAACCGCGCGCTACGGGTGGCGATGATGGAGGGTATCGCCGCCGGAGTGGGCTTGCTGTGCTTGGCGAAACCCATCACGGACGTCATCTACCGCCACGGAAAGTTCACCCCCAAGGACGTCGCAGAGGTGGCGGGGATCCTCCAGACCTACGTTATGGGCATGTGGGCCTACTGCACCTACCAGATTTTCCTTAAGGCATTTTATTCCATCAAGGAAACCCTCCAGCCGCTAAAGGTGGTTGCCGTCATGGCGGTGTTGCACATGGCGATGGTGGTCTCGTTAATCTGGGTGCCTGGGCTGGGCGCCAGGGCCTTTGGGGTGGCGACGGCGACGACCATCTCCCTGAACGTGATCGTCCTGGCGTACCTATTGCGAAAGCGGCTGGGAAGGATCGGCGCCGCAAAGCTGACCGTCAGCGTGGCCCGCTCCTGCCTGGCGGCGGCGACAATGGCCGCGTCGATCCTGCTGATCCGATGGGCCATGCCCTCGGGGCCTAACTGGCGGATCGTGGCCGTGTGCGTCCCGGCGGGGACGGCGGTGTTTCTCTTTGTGGCGTGGGCCCTGCGAGCACCGGAATTGGGAGAATTGTTCGGATCTTTGCGGAACCGGCCGGGCAATGGGGGTGAAAGCGACGCCCCAGTGAACCTATGATGAATCGTGGCGAGCAACGAATCCGCCTGGAAATGAGATGAACGCCCATGCTTCAGCAATCGCCTTTGCATGAGAAGTATCTTTCGCTGGGACCGGTGGAACTGGCAGATCGGGTGGCGCGTCGCAAGGAGGAACTGGGGGGAGCCCTCTGCATCCTCGGCCATCACTATCAAAGCGACGATATCGTCGCTGTGTCCGATCACGTCGGCGACAGCCTGAAGTTGTCCCAACTGGCCGCCTCGTCCAGGCAGGCAAGGTTCATCGTTTTTTGCGGCGTGCATTTCATGGCCGAATCGGCGGCGGTACTGTCGGCAGACAACCAGGCCGTCTGCCTGCCCAACCTCTACGCCGGATGTTCGATGGCCGACATGGCCGACGCCACCGACGTACAGGCGGCGATAGAGGAATTGCCAGACCGCTGCGGGCAATCCGTCGTGCCCGTGACGTACGTCAATTCCACCGCGGCCGTCAAGGCCGTCACCGCGCGGGCCGGAGGCGCATGCTGTACCTCCAGCAACGTGCGGAACGTTTTTGAGTGGGCCTTGCGGGCTGGGTCCCGGGGCGGGGCGGGCGCCGGAAAGATCCTGGCGATCCCCGATCAACACCTGGGCCGCAACACGGCTGTGGCGATGGGATTCTCCACTCAGGACTGCGCGGTATATGACCCCAATCAGCCGGGCGGCGGGCTGGGCGACGAGGACCTACGGCGGGCCGTCTTCCTGCTGTGGAAGGGGCATTGCTACGTTCACCAGGTCTTCCGGAGCGAGCATGTCGTAAACGTGCGGCGGAGGCACCCTGGCATCTCCGTCATCGTGCATCCGGAATGCCCCCACGAAGTGGTACAACTGGCCGATGCCGCCGGAAGCACCGAGCAGATCATCCGTGCCGTCAGCGACGGACCAACAGGGGGGAAATGGGCCGTCGGCACGGAGAGCAACCTGGTCAACCGCCTGGCCAAGCGATTGGGCGACAAGTTCGTGCGGATACTCTCCGACGTGCCCAGTTTCTGCGCGATGATGGCGCGCGTGGACCTGTCGCACCTGCTGTGGGTGCTGGACAGCCTGGCGGAAGGGCATGTCGTCAACCGCATCAGCGTTGCCCCCGAAATCGCCGCCGATGCGCGAAAGGCCCTGGACCGCATGCTCGCCATCGAGCCAGTAGCCCAGGCCACCCCCACCAAGGCGGCAAGGTGACGGTAGAAACCGGGGGTGTGCAGACCCCGTAGGGGCCAAAAAGCTCTTGCTTCAGGCCATCCCCGTAACTACCGCCCCGCGACCTAAAAACCGTTACGTCAGACCGTCAGACGAACGACGTTTTCCGCCTTGAAGCCCTTGGGGCCTTCGGTCAGCTCAAACTCGACTTCCTCACCCTCGTTGAGCGTGCGGAATCCCTCGGCCTTGAGGGACGAGTAATGCACAAATATGTCCTTATCTTGGCCGTCCATCCTGATGAAACCGTAACCTTTTGCATCGTTAAACCACTTCACTTTACCTTTGTTCATCGAAACAGCCTCCGCTAGATAAAAAACTCCCGGAACCGCGCAGATTGAGAGCCGACAAGCACAACCGAAATGTCTCTCGCGCAGCCGTTCATAAAAGTAACCACTACCCAAAACCGGATATGCCCCCCCGACCCAATAGGCAACCAGGCTCAACTCACCATCTTAGTTCGCCTTGCCACAGCCTGCAACAAGATTTTCGGTAAAATCTGAAAAGTCCGAACCTATGCGCGTTCGTGCAATTCGCTGGGTATATTACGAAAAAGGGCGCCACGCGAAGCAGCGCCCTTTTGGCGGAATCCTGTTGTTCAGCGGTGGCCGGCGGCGGGATCGCCCACGCGACCGGCGGATGTTTCAATCATCTCAGCTATCGTAGTACAAGTGGAACTCGAAGGGGTGCGGACGCAGGTGCATCTCGTTCAGCTCCTTCTCCCTCTTCCAAGTAACCCAAGCCTCGATGAGATCGTCGGTAAAGACCCCGCCACGGGTTAGGAATGCGTGGTCATTTTCCAGAGCGACGATGGCCTCTTCCAGCGAACCGGGCGTCTTGGGCACGCTGGCGAGTTCCTGGCGGGTCATCTCGTAGATGTCGCGGTCCAGGGGAGCGCCCGGATCGATCTTGTTGGTGATGCCGTCCAGGGCGGCCATCATGATGGCCGGGAAGGTCAAGTAACCGTTGCAACTGGGGTCGGGGCAGCGGAACTCCAGGCGCTTGGCCTTGGGACTGGCCGAGTACATCGGGATGCGCACCGACGCCGAGCGGTTGCGGGCTGAATAGGCCAGGTTCACCGGGGCCTCG
>PMBX01000271.1 GCA_003153915.1 Phycisphaerales bacterium | reverse complement strand
TCCAGTGCGAGAATCTTCATTGCCGGGTCTCCTTGTCCACAAGGTCCTTGGGCCATCCACGAGATGAGCCCGCATAACGTCTGGGACTATGATCCCGTAAACGACCTGCGACCGGGAGACCCGGCTTACATAGCTTCTACATAATTCCGCTACTCCGCCGGCGCGGTTTTGGCCGCGCGGGGCTGTTCCTTGACCAGCGGTTTTTGGCTCTCCACGATATACGCCGCCCCCATCATGGTGACGGGGCCTGCGGGTTGGCCCTTGGCGGCGAAGAACTCGGTAAGGGGCATTCGAAGCGTCGGGTCGATGAAACACAGGTGCGCCCAGCCGCCGATGTAGAGTCCCAGGCCGCTGCCCTTGGCCATGTGGCCGTCGATGAAGTCGGCGAAGCCATCCCCCTGGGTGATGAAGCGCAAGGTGGCGGCGAATCGCTTCATGTCGGTTTCATCAAAGACAATCCCCGCGCGGTAGCATTGGAAGGCAAAGTCCGCGTTGATGGAGGCGTGCGAGGTGTCTTCCGCGCCAGGCCGCTTGGGCCAGTAGTCCCAGATGTAGCGGCCGTCCTGGAGCTTCAGGCGGTTCTTGAAAAAGCGGGCCAGCATCTCCGCGCGGCTGCGATAATCTTCCTTACCGGTGGCCAGGTACATCGCCACAAATGTCCGCCCCAGGGCGTTCTGCTGGTTGAAGGGCAGTCCTTCTTTCAAGACGGGGCAGTAATAGTAGCCCTCGTCGGCGTTGGGGTCTTTGCGCCATTCCCCCTCGTAGGCGCGGAGCGTTTCTTCCACATCGGCGATGATCTTGCTGATGGCCTGGGCGTGTTTGGCGGCAAGTTGAGGATTCCGTTTCAACACCGCCGCGCAGCGGGCCATGGGGAAGGTAATCATCCCCGCGTGGACCAGGTAGGCGTGCCGCTTGCCCTCGGTATAGCCGGTGGTGATCCATCCGGGCATCATCTTGCCGCGAATCTGGTCGTCCAGCCCCCGGCGGTCGCCTCGTGCGGCTTGGACGCGATCGATCTGCTCCAAGAGCCGGGTCAGATACGTCTCGTCGCCGGTTCCCTCGAACATGGCCTGATAGGCCATCATGACGCGACTCTGGCTCCAGCCCCAATCGGCGTCGGGGTTCTTGCTGTATCCGTCGGGTCCGATGGTCTTGTCGCAGGCGGCGAAGGCCTCGATGGCTTTTAGCGAAGCGGCGTCGAACTGCCCGCTCGGCGCCGATGCCGGCTGGGCCGCGGACAATTTGGCGGCCATCAAAGCCAGGCCAAGGCAAATCACGGCAAGGGAAAAAGTGATTGGGGCATGGGTCGGCATCTTTGGGTCTCCTTGCGAATTTCTTCGTGTAATGCCAAAGGTCACAACTCTCCACTTCGCTTGTACACCCTTGTTTCCAGCGACGGCAGATAGGAGGTGAACGCCGCCGCCGGATCGGGATCGTTTTCGATGGCGCGGGTGGTGAGGAAGACCTTGGCGTCGAGATTGTCCAGGTGGTGGAGGAAGAACGCCTCGGGAATCGCAGGCAGCTTGGGCGAACCGAACTGGTACTCGCCGTGATGCGACAAGATGAGGTGCTGGAGCAGGTCGATTGTCTTTGGTGGAAACGGCTCGGAGGTTTCCTCGGCGACGGCGGCGGCCTTCTGGGCCACCCACACGGTAGCGATGGCGATGTGGCCGACCAACTGCCCGCGGTCGGTGTACGCCATCGCCGTCCCGGCAGACAACTCGGCGATTTTTCCGATGTCGTGGAGGAAGACTCCCGCCAGAACCAGGTCGGCGTTGAGCTTGGGGTACAACGGCAGGAGAGCCTTGGCGGCCCGCGCCACGGACAGGGTGTGCTCCAGCAGCCCGCCGATGAAGGCGTGGTGCAATTGCAAGGCCGCGGGACTTCGCTTGAACGCCGCGACGATGTCGCGGTCTTCCAGGAATTTCTTGATTAGCAGGCGGAGGTGCTTGTCCTGGATGTCGCGGAGGATTTCCCCCAACTCGCTCCACATGGCCTCCACGTCGTGGGTTGTGACGGGAAGAAAGTCCTCCAGATCGACCTTATCCGCCGGCCAGGGACGGCAGGCGTCGATAATTAACTGGAGCACGCCGCGATATTCCTCCGTGCGGCCCTTGACGTGGATGAAGCCCTCGACGGGTATGGCGTTGTAGATGCTCTCGGAGATTTGCCACATCCGCGCGGGGATGACGCCTGCCTTGTCCGCCAGCGTGCATTGGAGGAACAGCCCGCCGGCCTTGGTGGTCCGCATGTCCTTGTCCCGCACGAGGAACACCTGGTCCAGCGTCTCCCCGGCGGCCAACTGGTTGATGAAGCGGCGTTTGGCGTTCATGGCGTGCATTCTAACAAGGTGGAGCGGTGTTGAAAACTCCGGATCGGACGGCTATAAGCAACGCGGAAGGTTAGAGGTGAAAGGTTAGAGGTTAGAGAAACCGGGAAGTCTTGTGCGCTAGGGGTGGTTGCGTTTATGGCGAAGGTGTCCAGAGTTGGCGAACTGAAGGTATACAGGCGATTGACTGAGTTGCACTTGCGAGTACATGAAGTATCCCTGACGTTTCCTAAGTTTGAATTGTACGAACTCGGCTCGCAAGTGCGGCGGGCGTCAAATTCAGCACCGGCGAATGTCGCGGAAGGCTTCAACAATAAACACATGAAAATCTACCTGGAAAGCATCAGCCGGTCGCTGGGCGAGATCCGGGAGACCCAGCATCACCTGATGATCGCCCACAGGAAAGCGTATGTGTCGAAGGAGCAATATGAGGACCTGGTGGGACAGTATAACGAATGTAGCCGTATGCTCCGGGCCATTTACCAAACTATCGAGACCAAGACGTGACGATCCTTCTCTTACCTCTACCCTCTCCCCTCTAACCTTCCGTCAAGAGGCCAACGTATATGCGATATAGCCAACTGCTGATTCCCACGGTCAAGGAAGTCCCCGCCGAGGCGGAGATTCCCTCCCACCAGCTCATGATTCGCGCGGGCTTCATCCGCAAGCTTGCCAGCGGAACCTACACCTACCTGCCGCTGGGCTGGCGATGCCTGCTGAAGATCATCCAAATCGTCCGCGAAGAGATGAACGCCGCCGGCGCACAGGAGATCCTCATGCCAATCCTCCAGCCGATGGAACTTTGGCAGCAGACCGGGCGCGACGTGGATTACGGCCAAACCATGTGCCGCTTTAAGGATCGCCACGGCCGCGAGAACGCCCTGGCCCCCACGGCTGAGGAAGTCGTCACATCCCTGGTGGCCGCTGAGGTCTCCAGCTACAAGCAGCTTCCCGTCAACCTCTACCAGATTCACGACAAGTTCCGCGACGAGTTCCGCCCGCGGTTCGGCGTCCTGCGCAGCCGCGAGTTCATCATGAAGGATGCCTACAGCTTCCACGCCGATGCTTCCTCGCTGGAAAAAACCTATCGCCGGATGTACGAGGCGTACTGTCGTATCTTCACCCGCGCGGGGCTGAAATACGTCACCGTCGAGGCCGAGAGCGGGCCTATCGGCGGCTCGGGTAGCCACGAATTCATGGTCCACTGCGCCGCCGGAGAGGACATCATCG
>PMBX01000072.1 GCA_003153915.1 Phycisphaerales bacterium | reverse complement strand
GAGGCTCGCACCTGGTCCGGCAATATTGACGCTCGAACTGAGAGCCAGTTCTCCGCTTGTGAGCGTGATGGCATTCGTCACGTTCGGGGCGAACATGACCGTGTCAACCTCAGTCGGTGAGACATTTGTCAGGATTTGCCGCAGGGAATCGGGCCCGTTGTCGTTGATATTCAGAACTGTCCAAGAGACCGCTCCTAATTCGTAAGCCCCAATATCCACATGGGCGCCTGATTTGCGCGAACGGCCCCGCTGATCGGTTGTCAGGTTGAGTGGAGCGCCCAGGACGGCGTCGTCGCCCGCATTAATCGCTGCGCTGCCTGGCAATGGTGCCGTGGTCAAGGTGGGGCCGCCGTTTCTCTGCAAAGGGCCGAGCAGGGGGTCCAAGGGGGTGGCAATGCTGCCCGTCAGGTCGCTGCTGTTCCATCCCAAGCTACCGTCGGCTTTTGCGACGAGATTGTGTCCGTAGCTGGTGACCAAACCGTAAACGTCCGGACTGGCGGCGGTGCCGTTCGAGCCAGGAGTGCCCGGCGCACTGCCTCCAAGGCCGGCAACCGTGCTTCCCGACGAGAGAATGCTGTTTTGAAAGGTGGTGCCGCCCAGTTGGTAGATGCCCCCACCTTGCGCGTCGCCGCCGTCGCCGCCTGTGGAACCGCCTTTTCCTCCGCTGCCTCCGATCGCCGAACTCCTATTGAGCGTGCAGTTGACCAGGGAGAGCGCGCTTGCGCTGTAGATACACGCTCCGAAGGCTGACCCACCGTTGCCGCCGGAAAATGACGTGACTGCGGCGCCCGCTTGCGACGTTTGATCGCTGAAGGTGCAATTCACAAGCGACGCGCTGGCGATGCTGTAAAGAGCGCCGCCATAGGCGTCGCCGCCGTTTCCTCCAGGGCCCCCGTCGCTCGAACCGCTGTTTCCGCCGGTAACTGAATTGGCAATGAAAGAGCAGTTAAGCAGACTCAAGCCGCCGAAGTTGCAGATGGCACCGCCCACGGCCCTTCCGCCATCTCCGCCGGAGAGAGGCGCAGACCCTCCCTGTCCGCCGGTGGCCGTGTTCCCCTGGAGGGTGCAATTGACCAAGGCAAGGTTGGCGTTGTTCAGAATGCCTCCGGCTTGTGCAGGCCCACCCGGCCCACCGTTTCCCGCACCTCCACTGACGCCGTTCGTGCCCACCATGCGCCCATTGCTGATGGCCAGGTTGGAAATCACCACACTGCCGCCTACGATATTGAAAACGCGGCTGTTGTTATTGCCGCTTACAGTCAGCCCGCCTGCCGGCCCAATTATGTTCAGATTCCGGCCAATAGCCAGTTCTCCACCGGTGAGCAGAATCGTGCCGTTGACCGAAAAATTGATGCTATCGCTCGAGGCGGAAGCGGCAATCGTGTCGCGCAGCGAACCGGCTCCGCTGTCGTTCAGGTTGGTGACCGTGCGCGTGGTCGCCGCTACGGGCGTCCCCGCCCCGAGCGCGAGGAAGAGCAGAGCCCAAACGCCTGGGGCGATCTTGGTGACTCGCCCGACCACCGAAATGGCCGACGGTTGTTTCCTCTTCATATGCTTTGTGCTGTCTCTTGCTGTTTGTCGCCCCGCTCTTCGATCCAAGACTCCGCTCGCCGACCGTGCCGGCTGCCCGGCCCTCGCAGCGCGTCGACCCATGTGATCGTCGCGCCGTCGTTATTGCTGCCGCGGGAACAGGACCCACTCGCCTGGAAGAAGCCCACCCCCCATCCGGACGCCTTTGACTCCATCTTTGTCCTTTCAGATATTTTCCGGGGGCGGCCTTTATTTGCGCGCCAGTCCACCCCATAAAAAGAGAGATTTAATCTACTAATATCATAGTTCAGATATTCCGCAAGTGGGGCGTCAGTGAGGTTACGGGACACCTTGCGTTTTCCGAGGCGTGAGCTAATCTCATGACGAGCAATAGAAGCCCTTATGCAGCAACGCCGCCGAGAAGAACAATGAGCAGGAACATTCGTTTCATCTTTTGACTTTCTCTTTGGTTTGATGGTCGCGCGGCTGTGACCCGCCCGCCCGCCAGGTTCCATCGTGTGACCCTTGCGTCCGCTTCTGCCTTCCTTTCATGTAGCCCCTCAGGAAAGCGACCGACGGTCCATTTGCAGGGATGCTATCGCCCTGGGGGTGACCGTTTGTCAATGTTCGGTAAAAGTCTCGTAAAAGATCTGTAAAACCGGTGACCCACACTCCGGCGCGAGAGAAGTCCCGCAGCTCAGTCAGCCGATTCTCTCAGGGACAAATCGAGCGTCAGCGCCGGCTGGCTCCGGTCGCTGACCTGTTCGCCGGCTTCCTGTTGCCATCGTCCCCCTGGTCGCGCTGGTCGTTCTTCTTCTGTTGTTCGGACAAGTGCATTACACGGTTTTCATAGCTATCGTGACGGGATCAGTCTCCGTGTGTTTTGGGATTTATTGGACGGTTCTCGCGTCGTCGCCGGGCGCGATGGGTGGCGGCCAGGACCAGCAGGGCCAGAAGCAGGAGGTGGGCGGCGGAGGGTTCGGGGACTGTGGGCACGGATTCAGGCGGGGCGGCCTGAAGGCCGGCGCGTTCGTATTGGGCCTGCGTTTCCAGGACCACCGCACCACTTACGGGAGTGACGAGCTGATAACGGGCGGCCAAGCGCACGGCATCATCGAAGCGGCGCGCGGCACAAAGGCGCGACACCTCTTCGGCGGCCCAAAGTCGCGCGAGGTGAGCGGAAGCGGCCTTTCCTTCCTGATGGTCGATGGCGGCGGCTGAGCCGGCGGGTTCCCGCACGTAATCGAGAATACTCAACTTACCGGTCCAGCCGGCAAACAAACGGCTGAGGTCGTCCTCGAGGTTGCCCAAGCGCAGGAGCGAGCGGACAGATTTGAGGCCGTCGAGTTTTTCCAAAATTCGGTTCGGGCCGGGTTGCGCCTCGACTTCCAGGAGCAGCGGCGGGTTGGCGCTGCGGTCGAAGCGTTGCCGGAGTTCATCGGCCGAGTCCAGGAGGATGGGCTGGGGACCATGGATCCAGACGATTGCCGGGGCCTTTGCCTCGGCGGCCAGCTCGCCCGCGCGGATGAGCGCGGGGACATTGTCATGGCCGCCCGGGCTGTGGAACTTGGTGAGAGCAACCCGCCGATAAAGGTCCGCGCTGCCCTTCTGCAGCGGGATGATCTCTTCGCAGCCATCGCGGGCCAGCAACAGCGCGAAATCGATATCTGCCGGGAGCCTCACGAGCGCGGCGCAAATGGCGCGGTAAGTGACTTCGAGGCCTTTGGTGCCATCGACGACGAGGATGACGCGATCGGGCGGGGTCACGGGTTTGTCGCGAATCGCCTGAAGAATGATTTGGTTGGTGGTAGCCCGGGTGCCGCTGGTTGAGGCCGAAGAGCGGTCTGCGGGACGATGGGCACGGATGGTGTTCACCGGAGCCGAGAGGTCCGCGTCGCGGAGCTGGCCGCGGAGAGCGTGGACGCCGGGCTTGCCCGGTTCCGGTTTGAGCTTGCCGGCGGGAGCTTCAACCGGCTGGCTCGATTCGACCCAAAGCGAATGCTGAAACTGGTCGCCGATGGTGAAATTGCGTTCGACGAAGAACGGCGAGCGCAGACAACCGGTGTCGGCACTGGTCAGGACGAGCGGGGCGACGACGCCCAGGCGCAGTTTCATCCGCCCGCCGCCGGGCGGCACGGGAAAGCACTGGACGAGGATGCGATCGGGGCCGCAGGTGGTGACGAGCACCGGGTCGCGTCTGCGTTGGACGACTTCTTTGTAGGCGGTTTTGACCTGGCTGCGGCCGCCGAAAGCGGCTTCGCGTTCTTCGCCATCGATCCACAGGGTGAGCCGGGAGACGACTCCGCCCGGAGGCAGTTGGACCTGGGAGCGCGCCTCGCGCTGCAGGCCTGAGTCGTTTTTGAACTCGAGGGTCCATTCAGTGTAAGCGAGGGCGGCCTCGGGATAAATGACGGCGTCCTGGCGCGAGGCCGCGAGGGAGAGTCCGCGGATACGGCCCGCAACCCTATCGCCTGCCTGGTCGGCGTCCCAGGTGAACTCTTTCTCGACCAGAACCCAGCGGGCGCGTCCGGCATAGAGTTTGGGGGGCGGCACGGAATTGAAGGGGCGGCCGTAAACGCGGTAGTAAATGGTCCGGGCAGTTTCGGGAATGATATACTTGCCCCAGGGATACAGTTCGCCGCTCCGCCCGGTGTGTCCGTAGCAGGCCCGGAGCAGATCCTCCTCCTTGCCCCAGGTCCGCAGCCAGCGGATGCCACGCGTGCTCTCCGACGGCGAGTCCGAGTCGGCCATGCCCAGGCCGACCTGGGTGAGGATTATCGGCAGCGTCAAAACCACTACGGCGGCGACGCCGAGTCCCAGGCCCGGCCACAATCCGCGCAGGGAACTGCGCTCGCCGGCGGCACGACGCAGTTGCCGGCGCAGCTCCAGGGAGCAGAGGAAAGCGGACAGAGGCGCGAGGGGCACGAACCCAAAGCCGAGGACCAGAATGCCGATCAGGGCGAAGGGAGTGGCCGGCAGGAAAAGCAAGGCATAAACCAGCCCCACACCGATCGCAAAACCGTTGGCCCAGCCCAGACGGGTCCGCCAGCGCGGATGAGGGTGGAGCACAGCCATCCAAACCGCGAGATTGACGACGGGGACGAGGGTGACGAGCACGGCGTGCCCCGAGGTCGGGATGGGATCGAACAGGACGCCGGCACAGGCCCCACTCAGGAACTCATAGACGACGGTGCCGAGCGGGAGGAGGACACCGAAGAGAAGGAGCAGGCCCGCGCCGAGCTTGGAAGGGAAGCCGCCCTTGGGAGGCTGTGGGAGGGAAGGCGATGGAGATGCGGCGGTGACGGGGGTGGCCGGGCCAGGCTCGGGCACGCCGATGCGCGCGAGGATTCGCCCGACGTCCTGTTCGGTTACCGCGGTCAAGTTGAGCGCGGCGATTTCTACTTCGACATGGCGGCGCAAGTCCTCGGTGACCTCGTTCACATCTGCGCCGGAGGCGGAGAGGGACTGGCGTATGCCCGACAGGTATTGATCCAGCCTGGCTTTGGCGGAATCGGTCCATGGGCTCATGTCTTGTTCCTTTCTTGCAGCTTGCGTATTCCGTGATTCAGGTCTTCGAGGTAGTCGTTCATGGCGGCCATGACTTTGGTGCCGTCCGCGGTCAGCGCATAGTACTTTCGGGCGGGTCCCTCGGACGATTCCTCCAGGCGGGCCGAGATGTAACCCTGGACGCGCAGACGCGAGAGCAAGGGATAGAGGGTCCCTTCCGTGACGCCGAGGCCCGGAACGGCGACGAGGGTCTTGACCAACTCGTAGCCGTAGCGCTCCTTTTCGGCCAGCGCGGTGAGGATACAAAGCTCGAGGACGCCCTTGCGGACCTGCACCGTCCAGTTGTCAAAAAAATCGTTCACGGGGCCTATTCTCTGCGGGATGACTCCGCCGCCGGAGCCGATTTAAGGCATTCCGCCCAGTAGGCCATGAAGAACATTTTTTCTTTGGGCAGAAAGCTGCCGGCCTGGCCCACGATGGGCCGCAGCGCCGTGGTCATTTGCAGCGCGACGAGGACAAAGATAAAGGCCCACGTAAATAGACCCGCCGGGGACCTGGCCTGGGAATGGCGGAAACCGGCGTAAAGAAAGCGCAGGCCGAAAATGGTCGAGATCAGCCCGAAGACCAAATGCAGGGCGCCCATCCCGGCGGCCGATTGGGTGGATTGAGAAAAAAGCCAGGCGACGGGAGCGAAACCGACAAGCAGGAGGGTCATGAGCAAGAGCAAGCCGCTGAGCAGCCCGCAGATTTCCGACAGGCGGGCGCGGCTGCCGCTCAGACAGGTGAAGATATAAAGGCTCGGCAGGCAGATCAGGGCCGAGAGGATGAGGCCGGCGGCGATCTTGACCGGCGCGACCCAAAGCTGTTGTCCCATGGAAAACGTCCCCACCACGATCCCGTACACGGCCGCGCACAGGATGGCGACGGTGAGCATCGCCCGGATAAGAGCGCCCGAACCCGGCTGGCGCAATTGAAACATCACGCGCCTTGGCTGGCGCAGAATCGCTTCCACGGCAGCCAGCGGGCCAATGACGGGCTCGCGATCTTCGGGATTCTCGCCGAGCGGCAGCAGGCGGGACGGGGCCGGAGCGGCCGGGAATTGCGGGGGGATCGATGCGGACAGCGGATTTGTGTTGCTCATATTCATCCTGGCTGAAGGGTTAAATGTGATTCGCGATCGGTTTTTGGGAATTGTCCTCAGTCAAAAGTTGCGAGCCGGGCGAGCGAATGAAAAACGGCCTCGTAGAAGTTGCCTTGAAACGCCGTGGCGCGAAGGAACTCGACCGGCAGGTCCGGCGACCCGATAAACGGGCGCAGGATCCAGGAAAGCTGGCTGCCCAAAAAGAGGTTGCCGGCCAGCCAGGCGAGCAGCACCCGGCGGGCGATGGCGGGATTGCCGCTCAATTCACGCAGCAGTTGCACCAGGCGCAGATTCGCCACCACGCCTGCGAACGCGATGACCACGACGTGGGTGATTTGGATGAAACTGTAGGTTCCGCCGGACCGCGCGACGCCCGGCGTCATCGGCGGCGCGTTCCAGACCAGGAACGCGATCAGCGGGCTGAAGGCGCCCAG
>PMBX01000001.1 GCA_003153915.1 Phycisphaerales bacterium | reverse complement strand
GCGGTGGTGAAGCGGACGCGGAAGCCGGCTTCGCAGGCGGCGTAGCCCAAGGCGATGGCCAGATGACTTTTTCCCAGACCGACCCCGCCCACCAGAATTCCGTTGGCCTTGTCCTGGATGAACTTCAGGCGGAAGAGGTCCTGGACCTTCAGGCGGTTGATCTTGACCGGCCAGGTGAAGTCGAACTGCTCCAAGGTCTTGAGCACGGGGAAGCGGGCCTGCTGGATGCGTCGGACCCGCGCCCGGTCTTGGCGCAGGGCGGCCTCGCCTTCGACCAGGCGGGCCAGGAAGTCGGCGTGGGACCACTGGCTGGTGGCGGCCTGGCGGGTGAGTTCCTCGACGTGGGCCAGCATGAACGGCAGCTTCAGATAGCCCAGTTGTTGGCGCAATTCATCCGACATCGTGTGAGGGTCCTTGCTCTGGCTCATGGGATTCTCCGGGGGCAGTGGGTGGCTCGGGGTCGCCGTCGTACAGGCCCAGGTTGGGTTCGGGCAGTTCCAGTTCCAGCAGGTCCTGCCGGCGGGTCAGGTGCAAGGCGCCGGGCTCGGGCAACCGGCGTTGGCGCTGTTCCAGCAGGTTGGCGACGTACTCGCAACTGAAGGCCTGGAACTCCAGGGCGTCCTCAATCGCCCGGCGGGCGGCCTCCACGCCGTAGATCTCCGACAGGGCCACGATCTTGCGGACGTGCAGCAGCACGTTCAGCCGCCGCTCCGCCAAGCCCTGGTAGAAGGCCTCGGCCTTGGGCGTCAAGGCCAACAGCCGCTGGAGCACCTTCTGGTCGGCCGCCCGACGGCGCTGCTGGAGCAACGCCCGGGGGTGATCGGGATCCTCGAAGTCCTGGTGGCGGTCGTAGCAACGGACGTGGCGGGCGATGAGTTTGTCCTGTTGGTACAGGCACAGTTGCTCGGGGTAGAGTTTGAGCGTCAACTGGGCCCCAGCATATTCGGCCGGCACCGAGTAGGTGTTGGTGTCCACCGTCACGCGGAACTGGCGGTTGGCGCGGGCCGGATGGATGACGCCGACATCGTACGGCTGGGCCGGCAGGGGTCGGAGCGCGGCCTTCTCGGCCTGGAACAATTCGATCGGCTGCCGCTTGGTGCTGCCGTGGAGACGGACGTTGGCCACGCCGTCCAGCCATTGGCGAGCGGCCGGGTTGACCAGACAGAAGTCGGTCAATTCCAGCCCGGCCAGGAAGTTCTTTTTGACGTAGCCCACGGCGTTCTCGGCCCGGCCTTTTTCGTGCGCCTGACCCACGCCGCAGGGGACGATGGCGAAGCCGTAGTGATCGGCGAAGTCCTTATAGCGAGGGTTGAAGACCGGGGCTTGACCGACGATGCGCTGCAGCACCGCGCTCTTGAGATTGTCCACCATCGCCTTGGCCGGGACCCCGCCGAAGCAGGCGAAAGCGTGGGCGTGGCAGGCCAGGAAGTGCTCCATCGTCTCGGAGACCGTGAACTCGACGTACAGCATCCGGCTGTAGCACAGCACCATCACGAAGAAGCTGAGCCGGCGGCGCGTGTTGCCCACCTGGATGGAGCCGAACTGGCCCCAGTCCACTTGGGCGCATTCGCCCGGGGCGAAGGCCAGCGTCAGGAAGGCCGGCGTCCGCGGCGGGCGAATGCGGCGGACATAGTCCTTGACGATCGTGACGCCGCCGGCGTAGCCGCTCTCGCGCAGGCGGAGGAAGATCTGGGCGGCGGTGTAGGGATGGCTGTCCAGCCAGCGGACGATCTGGCCCTTGAACCGGTCCAGTTTGCTGGGCCGCGGGGTGATCTGCCGCGGGCGGAACTTGTCCGCCGCCAGCCACCGGGCGACGGTGCGTTCGTCCCGGTGCAACTGCTGGGCGATCTGGGCCATGGTCAGGTGGCGGTTGCGGTACAGGTCCTGGATCTGGCAGTACGTCGGGTAATCGATCATCGCGTACGCTCCGTCAAGGTCTGAAAGATCTGGCCGAGACTCAAGGGCCGGCCGGCCGCCGGGCGGGCCGGCCCGGCAGGGCCAGGGAGGGGATGGTCCAAGGACAGCACCTGGTACAGGGGCCTTTGGTAGGCGATCAGCCCGGCGGCCAACAGTTCCCGGCGAGCGCGGGCCAACGCCGGGCCGTCCAGCGGCAGCAGCCGCATGATCGCCGGGTCGGAGTAGTAACTGAGCCCCTGGCCATCGGCGACGGTGACCAGGAACAGGTACAGGGCCAGGGCTTCGGCCGAACAGCGGCCGAGGTGCCTATCCCGGACCAGGCGATGATCGAGCCAACTGAACTGCGTCGGGACCTGCCGCAAACGCTGGGGGCACAACACTCGTTTGACCACGGCCATCGGCTTGCCTTTCGCTGCTGGGGCCTTGAATCTGCTGGCCCAACCGTATCAGCCGATGGGTAGTGGCGACGATGTTCTCTTGTAACGCGCTGCCGGTCAGCTGGGCGACAAGTCCCAGCAGCGTCAAGCCTTGCGTCTGCAAGACATCTTGTAACGCGCCGGGGGTCAAGGCGGGCTTATCCCGCGGCAGAACAAGGGGTTGCGGCAGGCAGTGATCTTGTAACGCGCCCGACCTCTTCTGCCGTCTCCGCCAGTAGCCCGGATGGGCCTGCCGCCAGGCCTGGACGCGCAGCACGTTGGCCGAGCCGCCGAAGTAGTCGCGGCCCTTGGGGGAAGCCCGCCAGCGGCGCTGGCTGGTGGTCTTGCTGGCCTGGCGGCAGGCGGGTTGCGAGCAGTACTTCTGGTGGTAGCGATTGCGCGGGTCGGGTTCGTATAGTTGCTTGCAGTGACGGCACTTGCGCTGCCTGGTTCGGGGCATGGGCGACTCCAAGATCGGAGCCTCCATGTTGCGCCGGCCCGCGGCTCGCGCCGGAAGAAAACCCAGGGCGAAGAAGACGGAGAAACGGCGGAAGAAGACCTGTTCTCTGCTTGTTTGAAGAAGACCCAGCCGAAGAAGACCCCATTTTC
>PMBX01000040.1 GCA_003153915.1 Phycisphaerales bacterium | reverse complement strand
TGGAGGCCGGTAGTGTCGCCGCCGCCGGGGAATATCTCGACGATAATTACCGCGGTCTGGGCCTGGACAAGCAGGGGGCATTGGCTGCCGGTAAGGTGGTTATCGGGGCATACCGCATACGAAGTATCCGGTTTACCCGCTTGAGCGTGGAGGTGGAATCCCGCCAGGCGGCCATGCGTGTGGCGACCATCATCGAATACTCCGCGCGGGAATTCGGTAATGCCCAGACGCCCCTGGTATGGCGAGTCCGTTGGATCAAGCGCCCGGTGGGCTGGCGGATCCTGGAAGTCGAGGAACCGCAACAGAAGCTGGAATTCTAGGACTACAACGGGCGGGTGGACGTCAGAGTCCCAGCAGTTTGGCAGCGTTGGCGTGGAGGATGCGGCGGGCTTGCTTCTTGTCGAATCCGAGTTGCCTGAAGTTGGCCAACTCCTCGTCCTGTCTTGCCCAAGGCCAATCCGTGCCGAAGAACACCTTTTCCGCACCGTGGGCGCGGATGATCTCCACGGATCGCTGGGGGCCCAGTTCCGTCAAGCTGAAAGAAGTTTCCAGGAACACTTCACCACCCAACAGATGCCTGGCCACCTCATCCCACATTCGCCATCCGCCCAGGTGGGTACAGACCATCTTGAGGTTTGGGAAGCGGCGGATCACATCTGCCAGGCGTTTGGGACTGGCGCGATCGTCATCGGGGGGATAGGCGATATCGCGGCCGCAATGAATCGTGATGAACAAACCTGTTTCGGACACGGCGGCGTAAATGGGGTCCATTCGGGGATCGTCTGCCGGAAATTCCTGGTACATTGGGTGGAGCTTGATACCGGGAAAGCCTTCCTTGGCGATCCGCCGCACCCAGCCGGCCGAGTCGGGCGTGTCCGGATGCACCGACGGCAGGGGGATGATGCGGCTGGAACGGACCTTCCCGCACCATTCCAGGATGCCCTTGGGCTGGTCGGGTTTTGTGGCGATGGCGCAGAGCACCGACACGTCGATGCCAGCCGAATCCATGGACTCCAACAGCGCCGCCACCGTGCCGGGCGCGACGGCCTTCCAGGGACACTCGGCCTCCAACGAGGCGATGGCACGGGCGGCGATTGAATCCGGGAACGCGTGCGTGTGGAAATCAATTACTTTCATACCTGCCGCCTGTCGTGAATCGGTCGCTAGGCATGTTGCGTCGCGGTGCCCTCGACCGGTCAGTTGCTAGGTTTTCTTCCCAGCCGCCCAGCGCGTCACCCTGGCCAGGAACGTGTCTATCTCCGTTGCCTCATACGGTCCGCCGCCGACATCCAGCCAGGCGCCTTCCGGGCGCAGATGCTCCATCACCGCCAAGGCGTCGGGGGGGTCAGCGCAACAGACTTGAACGCACTTTCCCGCCGACTGGCACTTGCGGTACACGTCGGTCCACCTGGCCGCCGGACCTTTACCGGCACCGTAAATCCATTGCACTCCGTTGAGTTCTTTCACCTCCAAAAGCGCGTCGAGGTGCTTCAAAGCACCGGGGCCGTCGAGGTGGAAGATGTTACGTTCCAGGAACCGCATCTCCTCCACCAGCGACGGAAGGATAGTCCGCTGGAACATCTCCGGGGAGATCATGCAGATGAAGTCGCAATTGGTCACGTAGCTCCTGCCGCGGTGCAGAACCGGTGTCCATGTCGTACAAGGCTGGCCGGCGGCGCGGATGCGGTTCCACAGGTCGTCGAACATCAGAGGGTAGAATTTCGTCACGTGCTCGCAGGCAGCGCGGACGCTTTCGATGTCGTCGGCCAGGTCCAGGCAAAGCTCCGCCGGGTCACGCAGGGAGGCCAGCAGGTCGCCGTTGGTGTGCAGGTCGGCCAGGCCGGTGATCCACTTGCCTTCCCCCGCTTGGAGGGAAAGCTCCGTCCCACGGCGGATGGCGTTCCAGTAGGGGTTGTCCAAATCGGGCTGGAGCGAGAGGATGTCGCGGCAACTACCGGCGAGGGGCTTGGAGTAGCTGGTTACCTCGGCAAAATCCAATTCACAACCGAAGACCGTGGCGCAAATCTCCGGACCCACGTTGGGGAAAAACACCGGGACGCGATCCGCTGGGAAGACCGCATCCTCTATCGAGGCTGCGAAGACCTCGATGGCGTGCTCCATGTCCATCCATTTGTCGCGCAGGGTGGCATGATCGGCCCGGGGCTGGACGAAACGGCTGCGGCGCTTCTGCCCGATCGTTACCACAGGCCGGTCGATGATCTGACAGTGCCACCAGGCCTCGAATCTCTCCAGCACTTTTGCCAGATCACTCTTGGTAGACAGTGCCATGCAACCTCCAGCAGTGGGTTCAAAGCGAAACATCTCGCAGATACCAGCGAAAACTATCCCTTTGTCCACGAGACGTCAACATGACGAGGAAAAAGCTGGGCCTCTGGAACCGGACCGTTTTCCCTTGGACAGGTGAGGGTCCGGTCAATCGAGTAGTCGTTTTTGCCCCTCAAGCCGCCGAATATGTTCGACGTCCTGTGTGCACTCCATGCAGCCGAGATATTTACCCGATGGATCGCGCAGGGCATAAAACTCGATGAGCACCTTGTGCTTGGCGGACTCACCCGCAACGGCCAGGTCGATCCAGAACCGCGACATGTCACGTTGACCGTTTTTCATCTCCGCTACGATCTGTTCAACGAGGCGGATGCTTTTTTCCGGGTGACACTGGCGGAAGTTCAGACCCATCGAACTCATCGGCCGATGAAAGAGCCTCCGTTCGTGCTTGTTCCAGCCGACAACCTCATCATTGGCGTCGATGACCGTGATCTCCATGGGCAGGGCCTCTATCAATGCCTGTAACACAGCCTCGTTCATCCGGTCCACCAGCATATTCGGCTCCTTGAAATCCGTTGTCAGAATATCGACACGCGACGCGACGAACGGCGTTTTCCACATTTTCCCGCGTTTCTGCCGATTCAGCAACATCTTCGATCCGCCGCCACACGGGGAAAAATCCCAGCTTTGCGGCTGATGGAGATGCCCATGAGGATTGGCATTTGACAGTGACCGTGCATGGCGTTGAGCAGAAAAATGTAAGAATTGGATATTGACAGATTCGACCGGAGCGGGCATAGATAACGGCGGGTCGGCTTTCCCCCTTTGCCGGCCTGTAAGACAGCAGGCCTAGTCCCCCCCCGCTAGGTCTGCTTCTTTTTTTGCTGCATGTCCCGTGGCGGATGGGCCGGTGTGTTGGGTGGGTCATGCCGCTTGCATCCATCGGTCGATGGTGAGGGAACGTGCGACGAATAAAGATATGCCAGTTGATTACGGAGCTTGGTCCCGCCGGGGCCGAGCGGTGCGTCTATGAACTTTCCCGTCGGCTGGACCGAGACCGCTTTGATGTGCAGGTGATGGCGCTTCGCGGTGGCGCCGTGGCGGGGTGGTTATCGGAGGCGGGCATCCACGTCACGGTGCTGGACATTCGTGGTCGCTGGGACGTAAGGGGCTTGGTCAGGCTGGCCAGACTGCTGCGGGAAGAACAGATCGACTTGTTGCACACGCATTTGTTCCATGCGGACCTGGTCGCTCGGCCGGCGGCGTCGCTGGCGGCTGTTCCACATCTGGTCCACACGGTACACACAGCCGAGGGGCGGTTTCGCCCTTGGCAGTTTGCCTACGCGCGTTTTACGGCCGCCGCTTGTGAGCGGATCGTCTGCGTATCAGAATCGGCTCGCGACTTTCACGCCCGGCGCAGCGGCCTGCCCCCGTGGCGATACACGGTCATCCACAATGGGCTGGACGCCGGCGCCTTTGCCCGCGACGAATCCAGTCGCCGACGGCTAAGAACCGAGTGGAATCTGGGCGACGATCGGGTTCTGACGGCGTACGTCGGCAGACTGGATCACGAAAAGGGCCTGGATCTGTTGCTGTCGGCGACGAGCCACCTGGCCGCGCGAGGCAGGCCCGTGGACCTTGTCATTGCAGGCGATGGTCCGCAGCGGCGAATGGTAGAGAACTTCATTGCACATGGGGAGGGCGGGCGGCGATGCCGATACGTGGGTTTCCTCCGCGATGTCCGCGACATACTCAGCGCGGCCGATATGTTCATCATGCCCAGCCGGTGGGAGGGCTTCGGTTTGGCGGCTGCGGAGGCGATGGCTGCGTCGCTTCCGGTGATCGCCTCGGACATCCCGGCGTTGCGCGACCTGTTGGGCGGAGGCTCTGCCGGGCTGTTGGTGGAACCCACCGATAGCGTCTCTCTGGCGGAGGCAATGGAACGGTTAGCGGATGATCCGCCGTTGCGAGCGGCGATGGGCGATGCGGGCCGAAGGCGGGTCGTCGAGGCCTTTCCCATAGAAGCCAATATTGCGGCCCATGAGAAGCTCTATAGCGAACTGGTCTTCGATGCGGTCTGATGTGCGGTGGCCGGTAAGCCAAGCACGAAAAACGGCTCGGGTTTCCCTCCGCCAAACACGAACGGCGATCCACCTGTTTACCGCCATGCCATGGAGTTTTCCCTCATGCGATCCAACTTGCGGGGCCGATGTTTTTCTTGTGTGGATTAGCGCGGTCTTGCCGCCTGGTCCCGTTGGTGAGGCTATTTGACAAGTCGGTTCTCAAGCGAATAAAAAAAATTCCCAAACGGGATGACAACAACATCTTGTGGCCTTTCATGCATTGAATTCCAATAAATGTGGCATGTAAGTATCCTGTTAGCTATCACTGGGCGCGGTCGAGGGCGGCTGGCGAGGTTTTTTTTCTTGCTACCTTCCCTGTTAGTGGAATAATTTCCCTACCAATCCCATTCGGCGGTGAAAAGGTCCAGAAAATGGCACTGCTCATCGGGGAGTTTGAACAGACGGTTGACGCCAAGCACAGGCTGGCGATCAGTTCGTCCCTGCGGGAGCAGATCGACCCGAAAGAGGATGGAAAGGACTTCATCCTGGTACTGGGGCCGGACCGGCACTTGTGGCTGTACCCGGATCAGTACTATCGCCGCCTGCTGGCGACGTTGAAGCGGTCGCCGTTACCGGATCGCCAGACACGCCGCATCGACCTGCTGTTCGCGATGGCAAGGCTTCTCAAGCCCGATGCGCAAGGGCGGGTGGTCCTGCCGGAAAAGTCGATGCAGCGAGCGGTAATCTCGGAGAAGGTGACATTGGTGGGCGTGTTCGATCACATCGAGATATGGCCCGGTGACGAATGGGACACGCACGTTCGTGATTCATTACCGACCTATGGAGAGGTGCTCTACGAGGTTTCCGACCGTGCCGGTGGCGCGGTGAATTCGGACGCATCGTAGGCGACGGCGGGAGCGGCTGCGACCCGCCGAAAGAAGAATGGATACTTCGGCCCGGTGAGAAAGGAATCTTGGCATGCTCATCCCCCAGACAGTCCAGTGCGAGCTTCGAGGGAGGCAGGGACGCCCCCAAGCGATGTTTGCCGAACTGCGGCGCGAGTTGGCCAGCCCATCGACATTTAGTGATGGACAGCGGCGGCGCCTGCTGGAACTGGCCAGACGACTGGCGCGCGTTCAGGCGCTGGGGGATGAGTATGCACGGGTTGGCCTATCCCCCCACGCGCGATCGGCGATCCAGGACGTGATTCCCTCTGTCTAGAAGCTCCCAATGGATGGTATGGCAGACGCCTCCGGACACATCCCCGTCCTGGGCCGCGAGGTAGTCGAGATGCTCTCGCCGCAGGGGGGGGGAGTGTTGGTAGATTGCACGGTGGGCCAAGGCGGTCATTGCGAGGCGCTTCTCCAAGCTGCCGGGCAGCAAGCGAAACTGATCGGTATGGACCTAGACCCCGCCAATCTCCGCCACGCCAAGCGCCGATTGGAGAGATTCGGTTCCCGCGTGCGCCTGTTTGCAGCCAATTTCTCGCAACTGGACGAAGTGCTGCGACAGGCCGGCCAGGAGGCGGCGGATGTGGTACTGGCGGACCTGGGCGTCTCCTCCAGCCAGTTGGACGACCCGCAACGGGGAATGAGTTTCTTGCGGGACGGTCCATTGGACATGAGGATGGACCCGACCGGGCCTAAGACCGCGGCGGATCTGGTCAATTGCCTGGGCGAGAAGGAACTGGCCGACCTGATCTATGAATATGGCGAGGAACGTTACAGCCGGCGGATCGCGCGAGCCATTGTCTCCGCCCGGCGGAGCGGGCGGATCGGTCGAACGGAAGAATTGGCCGGGATCATCACCTCGGCAATGCCCCGCCCCGTTGGGCGAACCCGCCGGGGCGTCCATCCGGCCACCCGGACGTTCCAGGCGCTCCGCATCGCCGTCAACGACGAACTGGCGAGCCTGGAAAGATTGCTGGAGCTTTTGCCTGGCCTCTTGACCCCGGACGGTCGGGTTGGGATTATTAGTTTTCATTCGCTTGAGGACCGGCGCGTCAAACAGGCTTTTGCCCGCTGGGCGGAGTCAGGCATTGCCAAGCGGTTGACGCCCAAACCGATTGCGCCCTCGGCACAGGAAGTGGCCGAGAATCCTCGGAGCCGCTCGGCGAAGTTTCGAGCGGCACAACGAATGCGGTAGAACCTTTGGATGGAGCCTGGGATCATGGCTAAAGAGACAAGGATTGGTCTGTTAGTCGGGCTGTTTTTCATTGTGATGTTCGGGCTGGTTTTGACGGAGTTGACCGGAGGCGGTAAAACCGCGCCCGCTCCGAGCGAGGCGGTCAACGACCCCTTCAAAATCGCCACGCTGCCGGCTAGTGAAGACGCCTCTCCCGCCGTGTCAGCTCCGGGAGAAGTCGTGGCCCGCCTAGGCCCACGGACATCGGAGGTACTCAAGCCCGCCTTGGCCGAAGCGCCGACACGACAGCCTGCGATGCCCGCTGTCGCGGCGCCGGCGACTTCCCAGACGACCCCCACGGTGGCGGTGGCAATGGCAAGTCCCGCGGGGAATTCCTCCGTCAAGTCCTCCCAGGAATCCTCGTTGCTCAGCGCGTTGGAAACACTGTCTGCCCCCGCTCCGGCCGCCAGTGAGGAATTGACCGCTTCGCTGAAGACCCGCATTACCAAGGACGCGGAGGCCCCCGCCGTGGCGGAGCGGGCCCCGGCAGAACCCGCTGTGGTGGAACGAACCTATACTGTTGCGCCAAAGGACACGTTGCGAAAGATCGCCCGAACCGTTTACGGGCCAACCAACGAGAAGGAATACCATCGAATCTTTGAAGCCAACAAGGGAACCCTCAAGGGCGAATCGGTTCTTGCAGTGGGACAGAAGCTGGTGATTCCTCCATTACCGGGCGGAGCGCCCGTGGCGGCAGGCGGCGGCATGAAGGCCACGCAGGCCCCGGACAGCACGCGACAGTTGAATATTGACGAACTGGAAAAGCACCTGGCCGCGGCTTCGCCGTCGGTCAAGTCCGACCATCCTGCCACCGGAGCGCATCAGGTTCCCGGCAAGCCCGCCGCACAAAGCGGGAAAATTTACGTCGTCGCCTCAGGCGACAACCTTGCTAAGATCGCCCGTAAGACGATGGGCAACGACAATAAGGCCACGATCCTGAAGCTTCGCAACGCAAACCGTGGCAAGTTGGACGACTCGCAACGAGTGGCGGTCGGAACAAAGTTGGAGATACCGGGCTAACGATGCCGGGAGCGGAAACGTGCGGTTTGTATTGGTCATTGTGTCGCTGACGGCCATCGCCCTGGGGCTGATCCATCTCCGCGGGGCCGAGCTTTCCGAACGCCATCAGATTCAACAACTTGAGTATCAATATCGCGTGGAGATGCGGCGCAAGTTGTGGGACCAGCAGGTCCGCCTGGGGTACTTGGTCGCTCCTGGCCAGGTCCGCCGCCGGGCCGATGAGATGGGTCTGGGATTTGTGGAAAAGAGCAATGTGGCCTGCGAAGTGCCTAAGACCGGACCGGCAACGCCGCCGGTTCCACGAGAACACAAACGATAGCAGTGCATGAGGTCGCAGTGGTGACTAGGAAAGGAAAAGACGACTTGCCTGGGATATGGCGGTACAGGATCGTCTTTGGTCTGCTGGTGTTAGTGGCGGTGGGGTTGCTGTCTTACATGGCTTGGATACTTGCCAATACCTCCCAGCGCGAGGCCCGCGTCCGCCAAGCGTCCAGGCAGCAGCGGATGACCATCCCGCTGCCGGCACGGCCTGGAAACATCTTCGCCCGAGCCTACCGCCGTTACGTCCTCCTGGCCGGTAGCCGGCAGTCACCGAGCTGCTATGTGGATCCGGGCATGATCCGTGACAATGAGCTGGCCGATACGTGCCTGCGCGTCGGCGAAGCCTTGGGAATCAGTCCCGTGGAGGTCCAGCAGACCGTCGTGCTTCACCGTGACGGGCGGTTTGCCTGGATCAAAAGGGACATTACCGAACAGCAGGCCCAGGCCATCCAAAAACTCCATATATCCGCCTTTGAAATTACGTATGAATGGAGACGCGAGTATCCCAACGCGGAATTGGGCGCTACCATCGTGGGATTCCGCCGTCACGACGGCGTGGGCGGGGCGGGCGTGGAACTTACCCAGGACAACCAACTGGCCGCGCTGGCTGGATCCAAGGTCGTCCTGGCCGACGCGAGGCGCCGAGCGATCTGGCCGATCATCGGGGAAGGCAAGCTTCCACAGGACGGTAAACACATCTTCCTCAGCCTGGACGTGTCCATCCAGGGCTTCCTCCAGGAAGCGGTCGCCGAGTCGCTGGAGAAATTCAAGGCCAAGTGGGGCGTGGGTATAGTGGTCAATCCTCACACCGGCCAGATATTAGGCATGTGTTCCATGCCGACCTTCAATCCCGACGACTTCACAACCACACCGGCTGAGCGGATCACCAACAAGGCCATCTGCGCCCCTTACGAACCGGGCAGCGCCTTTAAGCCTATCGTTGCCGCCGCGGCGGTGGATGCGGGGATAGTGAATTATCAGACCACGATCTTCTGCGAGAACGGAACATATAACGCCCCGCAAGGCGGAAAGATCAGCGACCACGGCGCCAGTTACGGCGACTTGTCCTTGACGGATGTCATAGTCTATTCCAGCAACATCGGTATGGCCAAGGTCGGAGAGAAACTGGGCAATCGCAAGCTGTCGGAAATTCTGGAAACATCCGGTTTCGGACGCGATACGGGCGTGGAACTGCCAGGGGAGAGCGCTGGAATAGTGCGGCCGTTGCGCAAGTGGGACGGTTACAGCACCCGCCGGGTTCCCTTCGGCCAGGAAGTCTCCGTCACGTCGCTACAGTTGATTATGGCCTATTCAGCTATTGCCAACGGCGGGTTGCTGCTGAAGCCATGGATTGTCGATCACATTAACGACTCTTCCGGAAAGACGGTCTGGCAGGGCCAGCGCCAGGTCGTCTCCCGCGTGCTGAAGGAAGCCACCTGCGAGGAAACACTCGCCGTCCTTGCCCAGGTGGTTGAGCGGGGCACGGGCAAGGCATGCAAACTGGACCGCTGGACCAGTTGGGGCAAGACGGGAACGGCGCAGATTCCGGCCCGGGGAGGATATATCGACGGGGCCTTCGTCGGATCCTTTATCGGCGGGGCGCCCGTGGGCAGGCCCGAGGTGGTCTGCCTGATCTCCATCTACTGGCCGGACAAGTCGCTGGGGCATTTTGGCGCCACGGTGGCCGCGCCATACGTCAAGAAGGTCCTGGCACGGACGCTTTCTTACCTGAACGTTCCTTCCGATATTCAAGCCGACACGACAGGAACGCTTGTCGCCAGGCCCACGACGGGAGCCCTGGCGTCGGCCAATCACGACTGATTCGACGTAAAAGACCGTAGCGGAGCTTGCTCCGTTCCATACAGGCTCACAGGCCATGCGATTCAGCGAGCTATTGGAGGCCGCGGAGGTCCGAATTCTTCATCGCCGAGGCGACACGGAAGTGACCACCGTGGCGAGCGATTCACGGCGATGCGGGAGCGGATGCTGCTTCGTGGCCGTCCGCGGATGGAATGACGACGGCCACAAATACCTTCCCGCCGCCCTGGCGGCCGGCAGCGCCGCGGCCGTCTGTCAGGACCCCTCGGGTATACCAGACGGTTTCCCCCTCGCCGTTGTCGCCGACACGCGGGAAGCGGTGGGCAGACTTGCACAGGCGATACTCGGCTGGCCTTCCAGGAAGTTGGTCAACATCGGTGTCACCGGCACCAAGGGCAAGAGCACGGTGACTTATCTCATCCGAGCCGTCCTGGAGCAAGCGGGACACAAGGCGGCCTTGCTGGGGACGATCAATTATGAGACTGGCCGGCGGATCATCCCCGCCTCCAACACCACGCCAGGCCCTGTGGAACTGGCGGAGCTTTGCGACGAAATGGTCCGCGAGG